>CAYYNF010000124.1:0-4582 GCA_964472695.1 uncultured Flavobacteriaceae bacterium | reverse complement strand
CTGACTGACCCGACTTTCCTGATTTACCCTGAGTACCTTCTTGACCTTGTTGTCCTTCTTTCCCTTGTTCCCCTGATTGCTCTTGTCCACCTGACTTTTCTTTATCAGAATTACCCGTTTGAGGTTTCCCCATCTGCATCGCATTTTTCATAGCCTCATTTAAAGACTTTTGCTTTTTTATAATGTCAGGTAACTGAAATCCTTGTTGTTTTTGTCCTTTACCTTTTTTTCCTGGTTTCATAGACTCGTTCATCATATTCATCTTTTCAGAAAGCATCAGAGCTAAATCATTTGCATAATTAATTACATAATGTAAATTAATACTTCCTGCTGATGCATGATTATCAGCTATACTCAATATAGCCTCTTCTAGATTATCATCTATATCAGAAATTAGATCATTTACTGTGGTACCTACTCTAGGGTTTCTAGAAGACAAGGCATATAAACTATCATCAATGTGATTGAAATGCTCCCGTAACACATGCTGTCTTTTAACTAATTTTGAATACTTAGGACTATTAGAAGTAATACCTTCAAAATGATTCATATTACTTTCTTGACTTAGTGAAAACACCACAAGGTTATCTAAAACCTGTCGTAACATTTGTGTATCTTCCTGTAAGGATTCTATAGACATCCCTTCCCCTGATTGTTCATATGCCATTTTCTCTGCTAAGTTCCTCATCATTGTAGCGGAAGACTTCTGCTTTTGTTTAGAAGTAGAGGTATCTTTTCTTTCAATAGCCTGTTGAACTTGGCCTAACTCACTTTTAATTTTTTCTTCATAAATAGGATCATCATCCAATTTCATGGGCTTTTTCAGCTGTTGATTTTTATCTCGTAAATCGTTCAATTCATTTTGAATAATATTCCATTCTTTATTAATCTGCTGTTGTGATTCTATCTCCTCTTTAGATCGTTCTGAAAGTGACTGTTGTTTTTGAGATAGTAATTCTAACATCTGCACAATACGCTGATGTTTATCGATCACAAAATAACGCTTAGTCAACTCCAACACCTGATTTAAGTTTTTAGTTGCCTTTTTATTCTCTTGATTCAATTCATCTATCTTTTCTTTTAGATCTTCTGGCTCCATTTTCTCCAAAAGCTTTTCTATTTCATCAACTAACTTCTTATTCTTTTCTAGTTTCTGTTGTGTACGTTCAAGTTGTTCTTTTAATAGATCAGCATGTTTATCTTGATCTATTTTTTGTAAATTCTCTTTAAGCTGTTCCGAAAATTTTTCCATTTTGTTCTGTTGGTCTGCTTGCTGCTCTAAAATATTTTTCAACCTTTCACGCTCTCTATATAAAAGCCTATCATCTTGCTTCTGATACTCAGAAAAACGCTCTATATTCTTATCGAATTCATTAAAATCATCTATAGAATGTGAAAACTGTTCTAGCTGTATTTGCTCTCTTTGTAAACTATTTTGGCTTTTTTCTATTACCGATAGTTTTCTGAAAGTAAATGTTTTTGATGTTGCAGACTTAAACCCATTGTAAGCATCATTGTCAAAAACCTCAAAATAATACGAATAATCCGAGGCTTGTTCTAAATTTAGACCAATGGGAAATTGATAAGTAAACTCATCAAAATTTCCTGAAGAGACTGAAATAGGGTAATACTCTTTTTGATCCTTTTTATTAGTTTTAAAATAAACCAAACGTAACTTCGATAATCCATAATCATCACTAACCTGACCTAGGTGTAAGTGAGTATACTCATTTGATAAGGTATCCTTTTTCAGTTGTACTTGAATAGTTGGCAATTTATCCTTAATAACTTCAATAGAAAAAGACATTTTTTCATAATTAGTGACCTCATTATTTGATGATGCTATTTCATAAGAAAAAGTATTTTGTATAGGCTTCTGAAATTTAAATTTATTCGTTTTATTAATGAAATTAGAAATTAATGTATCCTCTATAAAAGTAATTTTACTAGCATTGTCTGCCTCCAATAACCATTTAACTTTAGAACCTTCATGAACTATAGCATTACCTGTATTATGATATATTTTGGATATTTTTTTTAAGTAAGTAGGAGGGATAACTTCCATTTGAAAAGCACTAATAATAGGTGCTTCAAAAACCGAAATCTGAGATTGTAGTGATTGCTCTCCTGAGATTAACTCAAAAGAACAATTCTTTGTTAAATTAGAGAAAGTATAACGGAAATGATTATTCTCAATTTTATCTAAAAAGTATTCTTGATTATCAAAACGTATAGCTACTTTTTTAGGTATTACATCTCCGTAGGTAGTAACCTCTAAAACATAGTCTGAATATTGTAAAGCACTAAACTCCTTATTCAAAATCTTAAAATGAAAAGGAGCAGGTGCCTCATAAACCGTATTATAATTTACGACACGATCCAAAGAACCCGAAAACCAATCTAATCCTTTAATAAAATAGACTATTAAAAAAAGCCCTAGAGGAATAGATAAATATTTTATATTCTGGAAACTCTTTTTAAAATCAATCGCTAAATTAAATGGAATAGGAGAGAGCTGTGCCGCTTTTTGATCAATACTAGCAAGTAGTAACTCTGTTTTAGTTCCTATGGTATTTAGCTGTACCAAATTCAATAGACGGTCATCTATTTCACCTTCGAAATGTCTACCTATGATTTCAGAAGCCTTAGCATACGAAATCTGTTTAGACAAATTAGATAACTTCAATAAAGGAATACCTAAAAATCGAATCAATAAAATAAACTCAATACTTATAAAAACAAAAAACAGGTATTTACGATACTGAGGACTTAACCAAAAGAAATTTTCTATTAATAAAATCAGAAGAAAATAAACAAGTCCAATGGCTCCAAAAAACAATCCCCCCTTGAGTAGCTCATTGAGATAATATACCCTTATAAATTCTTTGAGTTTTTGTATTACTTTGTCATAATGACCATTCATAGTGTACGTTTAAATTATTTAAATTTAATTAAAAATTAATGATGATGCCTTATCAAAATGTAAATGAAAATGGAAAAAAGTATATTTGAAAAAAATTAATCTTTTATGAGTTCTAATGTAAGAGTAAGATTTGCTCCTAGCCCAACAGGTCCATTGCATATTGGTGGATTACGAACGGCACTTTACAATTATTTATTTGCAAAAAAAAATAATGGATCTTTCATTCTAAGAATTGAAGATACAGATCAAACTCGTTTTGTTCCTGGTGCAGAGGAGTACATTAAAGAAGCCCTAGAATGGTGTAATATTCCTTATGATGAAGGTCCAGGTAAAGAAGGGGAATTTGGTCCTTACAAACAAAGCGAACGTAAAGCTTTATATAAAAAGTATGCCGATGAGCTAATCGAGAAAGGACTTGCATATTACGCTTTTGATACAGCAGAGGAATTAGATGCCTTACGCAAAAGCTATGAAGTTGAAAAAAAGACCTTCATTTATAACTGGCATAATCGTAAAACGCTAAACAATTCACTACAACTTTCGGAAGAAATAGTAGCAGAGAAATTAGCTCAAAATGAAAAATATGTAATCCGATTTAAAGCACCACAAGATGAAACTCTGGTGATGGAGGATGAAATTAGAGGTACTGTAAAAATTGATACAAATACTCTTGATGACAAAGTACTGTTCAAAAGTGATGGTATGCCTACCTATCATTTAGCAAATGTAGTAGACGATCATCTAATGCAAATTTCTCATGTTATAAGAGGTGAGGAGTGGTTACCCTCTATGGCACTACATGTATTATTATACCGTTCACTAGGGTGGGAAGCCCCTAAATTTGCTCACCTATCCTTAATCCTAAAGCCTGTAGGAAAAGGAAAACTTAGTAAACGTGACGGTGATAAATTAGGTTTCCCTGTATTCCCATTAGAATGGAAAGATCCTAAATCAGGTGAAATATCTTCTGGATATAAGGAGGCTGGCTTTTATCCTGAAACAGTAACCAACTTCTTAGCATTACTAGGATGGAACCCCGGTACTGAACAAGAGTTATTCAGTTTAGAGGAGCTGATAAATGCTTTTGATCTTACTAGAGTAAACAAAGCAGGTGCAAAATTCGACCCTGAAAAAAATAAATGGTTTCAGCAGCAATATATACAAACGAAATCAAATGAGGTGTTAGCTGGTAATCTTGATAATATTCTAGTAGAGCAGGGGGTAAGCAGTAGTATTTCGACTGTAGCTATTGTAGCAGAAATCAAAGAACGTGCAATCTTTCCTCAGGATCTATGGGAACTTTCTAAATATTTTTACAATGCTCCTGAAAACTATGAGGCAAAAGCGAGTAAGAAGGCGTGGAAAGAAGGAACTTCTGAATTGATTCAAGAGCTTATCGGAATAGTGGAAGCCATTGAAGATTTCGATGCAGAAAATGTCACTAACAAAATAAAAGCTTGGATTACATCTAAAGAAATCGGTTTTGGAAAAGTAATGATGCCTTTACGTTTGGCATTAGTAGGGGAGCTATCAGGACCTGATGTATATAAAATCGCATCACTAATTGGTAAAGAAGAAACCGTAAATCGACTACAAAAAGCTATCAATACATTATCATAATGTAATACCCTTTTAAATAGAATAAAGAAGGTGACTCAA
>CAYYNF010000123.1:0-6907 GCA_964472695.1 uncultured Flavobacteriaceae bacterium | reverse complement strand
ACATTAGTTCACAATATGCTCAAAAATGCTAACGGAAAACGTATAGCAGTTTTAGTTAATGAATTTGGCGAAGTAGACGTAGATGGGCAACTTATTGGCTCTTCAGGATGTGACGATGATGAGTGTAACCTAATTCAGTTACCTAATGGGTGTATTTGCTGTACCGTACAAGAAGAGTTTTTACCTTCTATGTTACAGCTATTAGAACGTAAATCAGAAATTGATCATATTGTTATTGAAACTTCTGGTTTATCTATGCCAAAACCTCTCGTAAAAGCCGTAAACTGGCCTGATCTAAAACCTCATATCACTATTGATTCTGTAATTACCGTAGTAGATGCTGTAGGAGTAGCTACTGGCGAAATTTGTGATCGAGAGCGTGTACAAGCACAACGTTTAGCTGACGATACACTAGATCATGAAACGCCTATTGAGGAATTATTCTTAGACCAACTTACCTGTGCTGACTTAGTACTCGTAAGTAAAAGTGACCTTATTGATGAGGAAGATTTTGCTGAAGTAACAAAAATTGTAACCAGCAAAGCACGACCAAACACAAAGGTGATTCCTGTAGTAAACGGTAAGGTTGATAACGCTATACTCTTAGGAATAGGAGCTTCTGCTGAAGATGATTTAGATAACCGTCACTCAATTCATGAGGAACACCACAAACACGGACATCACCATCACCATAACGATGATATCAAAAATGTGTTACTAGAATACCCTGAAACAAACGATATCAAAGCACTGGTTAAAGAGCTCAAAGCCTTAGTTGAAAAACATGAAATTTACCGTATCAAAGGTTTTGTAAATATCCCAAACAAACCAATGCGTATGGTATTACAAGGAGTAGGTTCTCGTTTTGACTACTATTTTGAAAGAGCTTGGGGAGCTAATGAAACCCGAAAAACAAGCTTGGTAGTTATTGGAAAAGGTATCGAAAACCTGAAAACCCTCTAAAATATTCTACAACCTATTCAATATTCACAAAAAGAGTGTATAACACCATTTACACTCTTTTCTTTTTCTGAAGAATCATGCATTTAATATCTACTATCCCTGGTGGCTGGAACCCCAATGACGAAGGCGTATTTTATATAGATCAATCTCCTGGAGATATTCTGTTTCTATCCTCAGCAGATTCAGATCTGTTTATGATGAATAATGCCTATAAAATGCTTTATGAAAATGAACCTGATTTACCTTCTTTCCGATTTGCAAACCTAAGTTACTTCAAACAAGAACTTACTATAGACACTTATATCGAAGAAATCGTATCGTCGGCGAAGATTGTGGTGCTTAAACTTTTGGGAGGAAAATCGTACTATTATTATTTGTGTGAAGCACTGAGTGAATATTGTAATGATAACGACATTCTATTAGCTTTTTTGCCAGGAGATAATAAACCTGATTTAGAGTTGATGCAATCCTCGTCAATGCGTCTAAAAACCGTAGACTTAATTTGGAAATATATACAGGTGGGAGGTATTGATAATTGTGCTTCTGCATTACAAATTATCTGTAATCAAATTAGTAATAAGTCATTTGAAATTCCCCCTTTAAAGGAAATTCCCGACCTATTTTTATATCATCCTCAAAAAGGTATTTTAGAGCCTAGCTCACCCCCTACTCCTATACACACTTTGATTTTTGGATACCGCAGTTATTATCTATCTGATAATTTAGCTCCTATAGACTATTTAGTCGAAGCCTTAGCAAAACAAAATATTCATAGTGTCGTAATGATGTCAGCAGGTTACCGAGAAGACGATATTCAACAACAAATTTTCGATCTACTCGAAACACATCAACTTTCAAAACCAGATGTGCTAGTTAATACTACAGGTTTCAGTGTACAAGGGTTTCATGATACAGGAGAAAGTTTATTCGATAAATTCAATATCCCTGTAATTCAAGCCATCATGGGAAGTTGTAATAGAGAAAGTTGGTCCGAAGGGGATTTCGGTTTACCACCAACAGATATTGCTATGAATATCACTTTACCCGAAGTAGATGGCAAAATCATCTCGAAAGTGATTTCTTTTAAAGAATCTCTAGCTAAAGATTCACTTACCGATTCTGAGATAGTCGCTTATGTTCCTAATAAAGAAGGTTGTGAATTTGTAGCGAAAATGGCTAAAGCATGGAGAAACTTACAACAGAAACAAAATTCAGAGAAAAAAGTTGCTTTAGTATTACCAAACTACCCCAACAATAATAGCCGTTTGGCAAACGGTGTAGGACTAGACACCCCACAAAGTACCTTAGAAATTTTAGCAGCACTCTCAAAAGCGAACTATCAGCTAGCATCAGATTTCCCTAGAACTACGCAACAACTGATCAATAAACTAACCGATTCTGTAACTAATAGCATCGAAAGTATCAATAGTATTAATGAACGCCACGCCATCAAGTTAGAAGCCGCTATCTTTTTTGAATACTACAATCAACTCTCTAGTACATTACGTAATACCATCGAAACACAATGGGGAGCTCCGAATACCTCGCCTAATTACAAAGAAGGAGACTTCTTGATACCTGGTTTTATTTCAGGAAATATTTTTGTGAGTATTCAACCTAGTCGAGGCTATAATCTCGATTTACAAGCCTCATACCACTCTCCTGATTTACCTCCTACACATGCTTATTTAGCTTACTATATCTGGCTACAACAAGCCTTTAAAGCTGATGCATTGGTGCATATAGGTAAACATGGTAATTTGGAATGGCTACCTGGGAAGAGTGTAGCCCTAAGTAAAGAAAGTTGTTTTCCTGCGGCTATTTTAGGAGAAATACCACATTTCTATCCTTTTATTATTAATGACCCTGGAGAAGGAACACAAGCCAAACGAAGAAACCACGCCATTATTCTAGATCATTTAATTCCTCCAATGACTCGTGCTGAAAATCACGGAGACTTATTAAAATTAGAACTACTGATTGATGAATTTTATGAGTCGGCATTAGTCGATAAAAAGCGTGCCACATTAATAAAGAAAAAGATTGAAACCCTAGTAAATGAAACACATCTTAAAACCGATCTTAATGATGACGGAAAAGACATTGATGCGTTACTAGAAGTAATTGATGGCTACCTGTGCGAACTAAAAGAATCTCAGATTAGAGGGGGACTACATATTTTAGGAAAAACACCACAAGCAGACCAGCTAATCGATTTGGTAGTAGCATTACATCGTCTGCCACAAGGGAACCTAAAAGGAATAACACAGTGTCTTGCTTTAGATTTAAAATTGGATTTTGACCCTACCGACACTAATTATACTGAAACTTTCGATACAGAAATTTACGGAATTGAATGTCGTACTCATGGACATGCCATAGAAATTCTAGAGCATAAAGCGAAAAACCTAATCTATCAATTACTGAACAATAATATAATAGAACCAGTAGGCAAACACACCCAAGAAATACTGGATTACATTCGTGAATATAGTTTGCCTACCCTAGAAAAGACTACAGATGAAATCGATAATCTAATAGAAGGACTGAATGGAAAATATGTACCTTCAGGAGGATCAGGAGCCCCTACACGAGGACGCTTAGATATTTTACCAACAGGTAGAAATTTTTACTCCGTTGATGTACGTACAATCCCGTCAGAATCAGCTTATGAACTAGGTCGAAAAAGTGCCCAGAATATCATTGATCGTTACTTACAAGAAAATGGAGAATACCCCACGTCTATAGGATTATCGGTCTGGGGAACCTCAACTATGCGTACTAGCGGTGATGACATTGCTCAGGCGTTGTCACTATTGGGCGTAAAACCCATTTGGCAAGGTAGTAACCGAAGAGTAAAAGATTTCGAAGTGATCTCAACTTTAGAATTACGAAGACCGAGAATTGATGTCATGCTACGTATTTCTGGCTTTTTCCGAGATGCTTTTCCTGATCTCATTTCGCTATTTAACACTGCTGTGGAAAAAGTAGCCAATCTGGAAGAAACTGATGAACAAAATCCTATACGCAAACGCTTCCGTGAAGAAAAAGAGAACTGGCAACAACAAGGTATAGACGAAAAAACAGCAAATGAACGTGCCTTATACCGTGTATTCGGATCTAAACCTAGAGCTTACGGAGCAGGACTACAAGGCTTAATTGACGGAAAAAATTGGAGTACTTCAGATGATCTGGCTCAGGCATATATCAACTGGAGTGGCTACGCTTACTACGGAGAAAATAACTCGGGGAAGTCGGCACACGAAACTTTCAAAAAACGTTTAGCGAATATAGAAGTCGTACTACAGAATCAAGATAATAGAGAACATGACTTACTAGACTCTGATGACTACTACCAATTTCAGGGCGGTATGACCGCAGCAGTGAATAGCGTGAAAGGTGAGCAACCCGAAACTTATTTTGGTGACCATTCACTTCCTGAAAATCCAAGGATCAAATCATTGAAAGAGGAGCTACTAAAAGTATTTCGATCTAGAGTAGTTAACCCAAAGTGGATACAAGGAATGCAATCACACGGTTATAAAGGAGCCTTTGAAATGGCAGCTACTATGGATTACCTTTTTGCTTATGATGCTACCACCAATTTAGTTGAGGATTTTATGTACGAACAAATTACTGATGAATACCTATTCGATGAACAGAATAGAACGTTTATAGCTGAACATAATCCATGGGCTCTTAAAGATATGTCGGAACGCATGCTAGAAGCCATACAGCGTAATATGTGGGAATCTCCTTCTGAAGAAACGATTACCAACTTAAAAGAGATTTACCAAACTTATGATGCTTATACGGAGTAGTTTGTTTGAGTTGTTGGGGAAAATGGTATTTTTAACTTATCTTAACAGGGTGTGTTTAGCTGGAATATAATTACGTCTGGACGTATATTTGGTGGAGGGGGGTAACACATTAGTAAAAATTAAAAACAGAATTTCAACTTTGTTAAAGATCAAACTACAATATAAAATATTAATTTACCTACTAGGCTTATTTCTCGTTATTGGGTATGGATATTACAAAACTGAAAAATTTGACGTTGTGTATACATCTATGTCATCAATTATATTCATTTTTTATTTTTGTCTTATCGAGATTTATGCTCCATGGGCTGAGAAAAAAGATATTAGCAGCATGTTAGAATTATTATCGAAAAAATATAATTCTAACAGAAAGATAGGTAACAACACTATCGAAATTAATTTTAAGGAACGAGTATTAAGGCTAACAGCAACTAGTCACAGAGGAACTAGTACTCCACTTTCTATATTTGTTTATTTAGATGTTTCCAATTATGACAATACTATAATCGATAAACTTAAAATACATTTTTATTGTAATAACGTTGATAATAAAGATTGGGTTTGTTTAACAGTCGGAAGTAATAGTATTAGACCAAAAACTATAAAATTTCTAGTCAACGAATCTGAAAATACAATTGAAGAAGTAATAAGTAAAACAGATAAATATGTGGAAAAAATAGCTTTTACTAACAAAACCTAAACTGCATTAAAACGCAGTTTAACCAAACCGTCAGACTGTACAAAACTTACTTCTGATAAACCAATATTAGGTTCCCAATATATCGTCGAATGATTAGTTATATGGGTCTTGCAAACTTAATACCTTTATTCTTTATGGTTTTTAGGTCTGTATTACCTTGAATATATGAGCGAATAGCTTCCTTATCAGATACCATTTTGGTAATTGACTTAACAATTGAAGCTTTATTTATTTTGTCTTTACACATAATTATGTTTTTTAATCGAATTTCACAAAGTTTTCAACTTGATTTACATTAGGTTAAAAAACCAATTGCTAACCATCTAAATATTCCTCACGCCGATAGGTAAAAGCTAAATACTTAATTGACTACTCCGCTTATTGCTATAGGTATTTAGATATTATGATGTAGCGTAGTTAAAACACTTTGGTTAACAGTGGTTATCTGGATAGTTTAGAGCTCATTATTTCAAGTAGTTTAGCTATAAGATTAACATCAATAGAGGGGTTTTGCACGGACTCCCTTCTGTTTAAGGTGAAAATAACACCGTAAACTTTCTCTAAATCAACGAAAATGCTAATTTTGAGATATAAATTTGAGAAATGTCATTATTCAAAGAGAAATACATAAACCCTTTTACTGATTTCGGTTTTAAAAAACTGTTTGGGGAGGAGCCTAATAAAGATTTATTATTAGACTTCTTGAATGAACTTTTACAAAAACATGAAGGAAAAATTGTTGAGCTATCTTACTCTAAAAACGAACACTTAGGTAAAGGTGAAATTGACAGAAAAGCCGTTTTTGATATTTACTGTCAAAACGAAAAGGGTGAAAAGTTTATCGTTGAAATGCAAAAGAGTAAACAGAATTTCTTTAAAGATAGAAGTTTATACTACTCCACATTCCCTATACAAGAGCAAGCTCAAAAATCGGAATGGAACTATGAGTTAAAAGCTATATACTCCATTGGCATTCTAGATTTTATGTTTAACGAAGACAAAGAAAATCATGACAAATACAGATATGATGTAAAATTGATTGATCAGGAAACTAAGAAAGTTTTCTACGACAAACTCACTTTCATTTATCTTGAAATGCCGAAATTCAACAAAGATATTGAAGACTTAGAAACCAAATTTGATAAATGGTTATTCGTGTTAAAAAACCTGAACCGTTTACAAAATTTACCTAAAAAACTTCATGGTCAAATCTTTGAAAAAGTATTTGAAGTAGCCGAAATTGCGAAATTTACCAAAGATGAATACACTTCATACGAAGACAGTCTAAAATATTACAGAGACTTAAAAAACTCTTTGGACACAGCTCGCGAAGAAGGGAAAATTGAAGGAATTGAGCAAGGAATTGAACAGGGAATTGAGCAGGGAATTGAGCAGGGAATTTACAAAACTGCCAAATTAGGAA
>CAYYNF010000122.1:0-7008 GCA_964472695.1 uncultured Flavobacteriaceae bacterium | reverse complement strand
AGCATACACAAAGTATAATATTTCTTATACATAAAAAGGTTAATTAAATTAGTATGTTTTAGTAATACGAATATTTAAAAACAGTAGTTTGTACTGTTCGTTCTATTCTTGAGCTTCTGGATAAGCATACACTTTTCGTAAGACACCATCAAAATCAATGATTACCTCACCTGGTTGACCATATAGAGAAAGTACACTTCCCTCTATGTAATTAAGTATAAAAGTTGCTGCAACTTCTCCTGTTTCTATATTTACGTTAGTCACTTCAACTTTTGTAATATCACTAGCTATATTTTCTTTAGCTTTAGACATATTTATAGCATCATCATAACGATTATCATAATCTATGTAATAACTGACAATCTCTGTGGCTTGCTGCGAAACATTATCGTAAATAAACTGAAAACCTATTTCAATATCATCATCAGGTCCTTCCCATCCGTAAATTTGTATGGTATAAGTACCATCGCCATTATCTTTTATGTACTGGTAACTAGCTCCTGAAAAATATAGATTATGACTATCCGTAAATGTATTTTCTTCATCGGAAGCATAATGATGCGTAAAACGCACTTTTTCGTATGCAATTTCATCTAATCGGTCGTCGGCCTGAGTAATCAGATCAAATAATTCATCATTTTCCTGCATAAGTGCGTCTGTACTATTTTCTAAATCAGAAGTACAGCTCATAAAAAGTTGAGCTAAAACAAAGCTGCTAAATAATATCTTTTTCATAAGGTAGGTTTTAATATATAGTACTTTAGGCTTACTTTAATAACAAGACGACTCCTTTCTATTAAAACAGAAAAAGAAACAATAGTCTTACTCATAAAAAACAAGTCTTAAACTATAAAAATGGTATGTTAATTAGGGTATTTATAAATTATCTTGTGGCTGGTTATAATACGTAGCTAAACTACCATTAAAACTAAATGTGACTTCTCCTGGTTGCCCATACTCCGAGAAATTACTATCTCCTGTATAAGTGATATGCAAATTAAAAGCAGCCTCTCCAGTTTCGGTATCGACATCTAAAACTTCCAATACTACTGTTTCTGAATCCTCAGTAGCTCCTTCCGAATTATCTGACATAGACACGGTGTCGTCGTAAGCATTCAAATAGCTTAGCCTATAGTCTAATTCTGTAACTTGCTTTGTTTTGGTATCGTATAAAAAGCTCACCCTAGCACTCTCATCCTCATCGGTATCTTTCCACATATATACATAAATACCATACACATCAGAAGTACCTAGCTGCTGCTCCATATGTTGATAACTAGGCGAAGAAAAACCAAACTTCCTATAATCGGTAAGTGTAGTTTCCCCATCATAACTATAGGTATGTTCTACTATTAATGGAGTAAATAATAGTTGATTTAAAACAGTGGTATCTGTGTTATTTCCGCTACCAACAATAGACTCTATATCAGCACGTATAACATCATTTTGAGCTTGCAAAGTCTCTATTTCCGACTCTAGATCATTGGTACAACTTGCTATACAGGCTGCTAGCAAAAAGGGGATACAATATTTCTTGTACATATTCGAAAAGGCTAATAAGGTTAGTATATGATAAAAATACTATTTTTAATAAACCTTCAAAATTTAGTTTTCATTTTTATTGACAGATAGGAGACTTAGGTAATTTAGAGATAGGTTACGCCATTTAGTAAACACCATATCCTATCTCTATTTTACACTTAATAGATTACATATCTTGTCGCTCTAAATAATTTATCGCTTCAGGACCTAAATTAAACAATAAATCGAGTACCGATAAATTCGATATAAAACCATGTTTATCAGAAAACACCTGTAAGTAGTCTTCTAAAGAGGTACTTAAAGGTTGCTTAGAAATCGTCAAGTTCCTTAAATCATTTATTTCCTTAGAATCGTATGTAGCCTTATAGTTTTCGGTATGCGTAACTTTTGGTTCAATCCCTAAATTATCACAAACAAACGCATTGGCTTTCATATTAAAATCTAGTAAAAACTTTTCTTTACTCTCGAATAATGGATGAAGATCATCTTCGTAAAACTCAAAAAATGGAGAAGTACGGTACGCAGACTCTAAGGACTTCCAGTGAATATTTAGAGTATTAAACTGGTGTTCTATTTGAATATCTTTATATAAACGTTTAGCTCCTTTTATTCCCGAATGTAAAATCGGTAAATTTAACATGAGTTTACCATTAGCTCCATAAACATAAGTTCGATTTCTAAAAGTTTGTTTTTGAAAATTATCTGATACTTCAAAAATAACCTCTTCCGATTTAGCTATCGCTACATACTGTGCTATAGTCCCAAAATAACAAGGGTGTAATAATGATTTCATAGTTTTTTATCTATATAAAAATAACGCTGCTCAATTTACAAAAAAGTAGATTGAACAGCGTTTATATTATTTGAATAGTAAATCTGAAAATGATATAATTTCCAGGTATTATTTTTTCTTTTTTCGGGCACTCCAAAACTCGTAACCAAAATATAAAAGCACCAATAAAAATGCTAGTAATTTATATGAAGTAGGCTCATCTCCTCCAACATCGGTCATTAAGCGTTCCCAACGTATTTTTTCTTTTAAGGTAGTTGCAAATTGATCTAAACTAAAAAAGACAAATACAGGTTTACCCACTATGTGATTTTCAGGTACAAACCCCCAATAGCGACTATCCTCACTATTATGGCGGTTATCTCCCATTAACCAATAGTAGTTTTGTTTGAAAGTATACTCGTTTAAAGGCTGACCATTTAAACTAATACCCTGCTCGGTTACATTAATTTTTCGTTCCATTCCCATTTCCTCTCCTTCATACACCTCAATAATACGCTTATACAAATCAATATTATCGGCAGTAATAGCAATAGTCTTTCCTGCTTCAGGAATATAAAAAGGTCCCATCTGATCTCTGTTCCAGTTCACCTTTCCGTTATTAGGGAAAATAGCTTTTTTATCGTATACAATATTTCCGTGAATATCCAGCTTAGGCTTAGTTTCCATAACCCCTTTTTGCATAATATTTTTGGTTATAGATTTCACTGATTTATGACTTGACTCAAACTTTTTAGCCATTTCATCAGTAAAGGTAAACACAAACTCATTTGGCTTTGGGCTTACAGGGTCAAAATACCTTAAAGGCTCAGTATAATCAAAATACTTATAGAGTGTTTGAGGCGTAAATTTCCCTCCATTACCTACTACCTTGTAAGAATACTGAGGCTTAGCTCTTTTAGGCAAATCCAAAGGTTCATTATTAATAAAGACCTTTCCATCTACTAAACTAAAATTATCTCCAGGAACTCCTACACAACGCTTTACATAATTACTCTTTTTATCTATAGGTTTATTCACCTTGATACCATTATTGGCAAAAAAATGAGTAACTGTATCTACTGGCCAGTTGAACACAACAATATCCGAACGCTTGATTTTCTGAAAACCAGGTAACCTCATATAAGGTAATTGTGGTTTAGATAAATATGACTTAGCTTTAACCAAAGGCATTGAATCATGCACCATAGGTAATGACACTGGAGTCATTGGCACACGTGCACCATAATGAAATTTGCTTACAAATAAGAAGTCACCAACCAAAAGACTTTTCTCTAAAGAAGAAGTAGGAATATTGTAAGGTTGCATTACATAAGTATGCACTATAGTAGCTGCAACAATCGCAAACAATATGGAACTTACCCATTCTCCTGCTGCTGTTTTAGGCGATAAATCTCGATCTTCGATATAAGACAGTTCTTCAAAATAATTTAAATAGTAAATATACCCCCCTAATGTTAGTAATACTAAAGCAGTATCGAACCCACTACCTTTACCAAAACTCCTTATGGTTTCAACCCAAACAATAGGAATTACAATAATATTAATCACGGGTATAAAAAATAAAATAACCCATGACCAATGACGGTTAATTATTTTAGTCAATACTACAGCATTATACACAGGGATAGCGGCTTCCCAAGCTTTTCGCCCCGCTTTAACGTAAAGCTTCCAAGTTCCTAAGAAATGGACAACTTGTACAATTAAAAAAAACAGGAACCATTCTGTTATTGTCATAATTAGTAAGTGTTTTTATAGTCCTAGTACATCTTTCATACTAAAGATTCCTTTTTTACCTGCCAACCACTCGGCTGCGATTACTGCTCCTAAAGCGAATCCTTGACGGTTATAAGCTTGGTGCTTTATCTCGATTTCATCGACTTCTGAATGATAGGTTACACTATGAGTACCTGGCACATCACCAATTCTTTTTGCGGTAATCGCTAAATTTTCTTCATCGCCTTCGTAAAGTTTCCACCCTTTAAAATCGGTATTTTCAATAACACCTTCGGCAATAGTAATAGCAGTACCACTAGGTGCATCTAATTTTTTTGTGTGGTGAATTTCTTCTGAAGTTACTTTATAGGTATCGAGCATTGGATTCATCAACTTAGCTACTCGCTTATTGATTTCAAAGAAAAGATTCACCCCTAAACTAAAGTTTGAAGCATAAATAAACCCTCCTTCGTTTTTGGTACAAAGCTCACACATTTCATCATATTGCTCCAACCAACCTGTTGTACCTGAAACTACTGGCGTACCACTATTAAAACAGTTGGTAAGGTTACCTACAGCTGCTGTAGGAATACTAAAGTCTATAGCTACATCTGCAACTGAAACATCATATGACTTTGTATGTTCATCAACACGTAGTACAATTTCGTGTCCTCGTTCTATGGCGATTTTCTCGATGGCTTGCCCCATCCTTCCATAGCCTAATAATGCTATCTTCATGGTCTTATTTTTTATAAATGAATTGTGCTAAGATACACAAGTTTTACTGATGTCGTTTATGATTTTTTTATTATTTAGGGGAATCATAATTTGTTTGATTGAGTGTGAATATGCATTGAAAATAGTTTTCGGAGAAATTGGATAATACGAGAGTCTACCTGATCGCGTTAGAACTATATAATAAAACAAACATGACTAATTCGGGTTTGTAACTTAGATCTACTAACACGTAAAAAAACGTAATATAGAACAAAAACAAGCTATTTCAGAACAAGATATTTTTAAGTGCTCTAAACCAATTGTAAATCCTTACATCTGATACAGTCCTATTTTTTATTCTCTTTTAGGTTACTCTAATCTTCATTCGAAGCATAAATTTATTTTATTTCCATGCATCGGCTGTTTAGTGCTTGTAAAACGTATTAACTGTTAAATAATAGGCAACCCCAACTCTTCTAAAAAAGTATTATGTTCATCAGTATGCTCTTCTATACTTTTATTTATAGCTGTTAATTTCTCATTGACTTCTTTCAGGTCAATTTTCTTTTCAGGCTTTGCGGTACTTACGTAACGAGAAATATTTAAATTATAATCATTTTTCTCAATTTCTTCCATGGATACCCTACGAGCATAACGCTCTTCAAATTCTGGACGATTGATATAAGTATCTACGATTTTCTTAATATCATTTGGTTCTCCTTCTTTGAATTTCCCATCTACTTTCCCATCACGCAATTTGTTTTGACGTTTCTCTTTTTTGTAATGTTCACTTGCATTTATAAATAATATATCATTCTCTTTTTTGCATTTTTTTAGCACTAAAATACATACTGGAATACCTGTTGAAAAGAATAAATTAGAAGGTAAGCCAATAACAGTATCAATATTACCGTCTTTCAATAATTTTTTCCTTATGCGTTGCTCGGAACCTCCTCTAAATAAAACCCCATGTGGTAGAATGATTGCCATTGTCCCTTCATCACTTAAAAAATGGAATCCGTGTAAAAGGAACGCAAAATCCGCTGCTGATTTAGGGGCTAAACCATAATTTTTGAAACGGAAATTTTCACCCATTGTCTCGGAGGCATCCCAACGTAGACTAAACGGTGGGTTGGCTACAATAGCGTCAAAAGTTGTCTTTTTGGCTGGGTTCATTTCATTTAAAATATCCCATTCGTTTTTTAAGGTATCACCATGAAATATATCAAACTCAGAATCTTTTACTCCGTGAAGCAACATATTCATACGTGCCAAATTGTAGGTAGTAATATTTTTCTCCTGACCGTAAATTCGGCTTATTGTTCCGCCTTCTTTTTCTATTTTACTTTTTACATTCAACAATAAAGAACCTGAACCACAAGTGAAATCTAATACTTTATTTAACTTCTTCTTTTTACCTGCTTTACGATTTTGACTATCTAAAGTTACGATCTCGGACAAGATTGTAGACAATTGCTGTGGCGTATAAAACTCCCCTGCCTTCTTACCTGAACCTGCGGCAAATTCACCAATTAAATACTCGTATGCATCACCAAGCGTATCGCTATCCGTTGAAAATTCTGAAATTCCGTCAGAGATTTTTTTAATAATCGTACACAGTTTTTTATTTCTGTCGGTGTAGGTCTTTCCTAGTTTCTCTGAGTCTAAGTTTATTTCTGAAAATAAGCCTTTAAAAGAGTTATTAAACGACTCATTCTCGATATACTTAAATCCTTTCTGAAGATTACTCAGCAAATCTTCGTGTTGTGTACGTGCTAATTCTGAAATGCTGCCCCACAGGTATTGTGGTTTTATTACATAATGCACTTTTTTACGCATTTGCTTTTCAAACGGCTCTATATCATCTGGATTTTCCGCATACCAAATGCCTAAAGGTACCTTAGTCTTAAGACCTAACTTTTCCAACACATCTTCTGGCGTATCGTCAGGGTAATCTGAACCTAATTCCTTTTTAACTGAGGCTTCGTAATTATCCGATAAATAGCGTAAGAATAGAAATGATAACATATAATCACGAAAATCATCTGCATTCATGGCTCCTCTTAAATCATTGGCGATATCCCAAAGTGCTTTTCCTAATTGTTTTTGCTGTGCTGTCATAATTTGACTTTATTTTTTTAGCAATTCAGGTAATTCAAAATTGTATTTACCTAGGTATGCATCTAATATTTTTGTAAATAATTCTTTATTGTCATCACTCATCTCTACGGGGTCATATATAG
>CAYYNF010000121.1:4562-7020 GCA_964472695.1 uncultured Flavobacteriaceae bacterium | reverse complement strand
TAAATATGCTGTTACTGCATTCTTAGTTATATCTTCCTCAGAAGTAGACATAATAACACTTAGCTTACTTTTCGCTACCTTATCTCCAATACCGACATTACCATCACTATTCACTATAAACTGTCTAGCTTGGTACCCTGTAGGATCGGTATCTATATCAAAACCATTACTTATATAAGCAGTACCGCTAAGAGAACCAAATGCAGAAGTATTTTGATCGTATTCGTTTCTAAATCGCATTGATCTTGCCCATCCGCCATTAGTATTTACAGTATTCTCTAAACCATGTTCATAAGTCTTTAAATAACTTTGAGTTCCTGTTTTAATATGTAATTTATGCGTTGGAGCATCTACTCCTATACCAATATTTCCACCATCAGTAACCACCAAATGCGATGAAAAAGTACCTCCATCCGTCCAGTTGGTACCACCTCCGAGGTAAAGATTACCATTTTGTGACTGAATTACAGCAGGGTTATTAGCTCCTGTAGCATCTTCATTTCCGAGTAATAGACTTACTGTTCCTGTGCTACTCTGTAAAGCCATTGAAGTAGACGCTCCGTATACACTAAGGTTATGATTTGGCTTCTCTACACCAATACCCAATTTATTGCTACTAAAATCTCCGTATAATAGCGGGGTAGAATTTTTAATATTATCAACGATAAAGGTATTGTTTACAATAGAACTATAACCTGCTTGGTGTCCTATAAACACGTTATTGGAACCTGTATTGTTAAACCCTACATCTTTTCCTAAATAGACATTGTTATTTCCTTTAACACTTTTATTACCTGCATTTAGTCCTAAAAAGGTATTATTAACTCCTGTAGTATTATTTAATCCAGCGTTACGCCCAATAAGAGTGTTAGCACTTCCTGTAGTCGTCTTTTGTCCTGCTGTTGCTCCTAAAAAAGTATTGTTATTGGCTTTAGTAGTTCTTTGTCCTGCTAAGTAACCAATAAAGGTATTCAATTTACCCGTAGTCGTACTTACTCCACTGTTTGATCCTACATAGGTATTTTGCTTTCCTGTAGTTGACTTTTGCCCTGCACTTTTTCCTATATACGTATTATTATTTCCAGAGGTACTTCTATTTCCAGAAGCAATACCCACATAAGTATTATTAATTCCTTTATTATTAGCATTTGCACCTGAAAAAGCACCAACATATACACTATTATTTCCTTGTTTGAGATTTCCTGCTTTAAACCCTAAAGCAGTAACGTTACTTCCTGAGACTTTAGCTCCTGAGCCTACCCCTACAAATACGTTTTGTTTTCCGGCTACACCATCGGTTACTTCATTAATTTTTAAGTTATTTTGAGCGATAATTCCTGTACAAAAAGAGAAAAAGCTTAAAGAGGTTAAGTAGATGTTTTTCATTGAGTTAATTTTTTTACAAAATTAACCCAAAACACAACTAACTCATAATAAAATAAATACAATTGGACTAAGCATAACTTAATATAGATAAAAGACTTTTTTGTTTTTTATTTTGAAAAAACTATGCTCTCATAATCTAATTAAACCTTAAAAAAAGACACTTTAACTAGAATAAAACTACTAAACACCGATTGAATAATAGTATTCACTGAAAACATATAAGGTTTTAGTGAAAAAATCTAAGTAAAGAAACCTAGGGGAATGGAAAGCTAGATAAACTATTTGCTGAAATATTTAAGCTCTTTCTGATAACGTAAGCCTATCGAATCTTGTGTAATAGCTACTACCTCAATAGCTTTTATTTTTTGTCGTAAACGTACTTTACAAAAGTTTTTTTGCAGTCGCATCAAACCTAGTTTTTCAGGGTTATTTTTAGATTTTACGTAACCTAAATACGTAATCTTAGGCCAAATTACAGGAGTGTTTTCTTGTAATTTCTCAATCATATTATCACTTATAATAGGCAATACTTCCGTAGCTGGTTGTATTTCGACTTGGTTTAAAAAAGGGTCACGGGCTATCGAGGTCAATACAAAGTCTCCTCGTTTGGTATTCAAATCCAAATCGAATTGATAATCATTGACCACTGATGTGGTTTGTAAGTTAGGAGTCATTTTCTTAAAATAGGTGTAGCCTAGTATGCCCCAAATCACTACTACACCTAGTCCGAGAATGCTATTAAGGTACTTCTTTTGCATTAGTTTACAATAAATGAATTAATTGTACTATACTCTCCCTCGTTAGTGGCCTCATCAATTCCTTTTACACGCCAGTACAAAGTACCTGTAGTTGTTGGAGTAAAGGTTAAGGTACTCGCTGCTAAGTTGACTTCGGTACGGACTACATTATTAAAAGCCGTATCGCTAGCTACTTCAATAGTGGCTAAAATATCCGACTGAACAACTCCAAAATCTTCAAAACTCCATGTTAAAGTTACGGGGTCGCCAAAAGTATATTCCGTTCCATTTACAGGAGTGCTCAATACAGGTGTGGGAGGCACTTGGGTATCAAT
>CAYYNF010000121.1:0-4462 GCA_964472695.1 uncultured Flavobacteriaceae bacterium | reverse complement strand
TACTCACGACAGAATCAATCACAAGTGTACGGTATTCATCCATCACTTGCAATTGATAGCTATTTGCCCCTTGAAGTTCTTGCCAGCGAAATTGTACATTATTACCTTCAATAATACTGTCTTCGCTAGGATAATAGGTCAATATCGTATCCTCGGTAATATTTTCTTCTATAATATCCGTACACCCAAGGCTAAGTAATACGAGTCCTAAAATGCTACTGTACTTTTTCATAATTCTGGAAAATGATTTGTTCTATAAGTTGGTACTTTTTTGTTTTTAACTCCTTTTTAAGCTCGAAAGAGAGGCTTACAATACGTGAATATTCAAAGTGTTTTTCGTAATCATAAGTGAGTGCTAAAAGCGAATTACTTGCTCCTTCCAGATACAACTGGTTGGTATATACCTTAAAATAATTATTCTGTGATTCATGTAATTCTCCCAAAGCTTTTAAGTTGACATCTTTTGTGTGTTGCGTATAAAAATGCAATAGTTCATGTTGCACTTTATTTGGGCTGATAGATTGTTTCCCGATTAACTGATCGAGTAGATCAATTTCATTTTTCAAAAACTGAACTTTTCGTGAAGCTGTGTTGTAATGTTCTAATTGAGCTTGGGCTTGTTCGTAATTCTGATAAGCATCGTACGCCAATCGGAACGAACGCTTGTAAGCACCAATACCTAGACATAGTGTTAAAACCCCTAAGGCTATACATTTTTTTTGATAACTAATCGATTCAAAGGGCATGGTATAAAGCGATTTTAAGTTTAAAACTACTTCTATTTTCTTCGGACTCCATAGAGATAATTTCTACTTTATCGGTCCATTTTTTATTTTGTAATGCCAATACCCATTTCGAAAAACCAGTATTATCTAAGGCATTTCCTGTAATTAAAATGTGATTATTATCAATCGAGAAGGCTTCTCCTTTGGTGATTTTCTGTGTCACAGGAAAAATTGATAATTCTTTTAGAGAAACACTTTCAGGAACCGAAGCTATAAGTTCGTGAGCGTAATAGGATAAAAAGTTTGTTTCGTTAAGTCCCGAGTTTACTAAGATGGCTTTTTTATTGGCTTTATCTTTTTCAAGAGCTAACATCTTTTGATATTGACGGGCATAGAGCTGTTTTTCATAACTCACTTCTTGATACGCTTTCGCATAATAATCAATAGCTACAAAACTAACGAGTAGACTTATTAAAAAACCAACCAATACGATTACTCCAAATTTTTCAAAAATACGTTTGTAGGTAAATTCTTTGGAAATAGCCTCGAAATGTGTAGGTGCTAAATCTGATTTCTGTTGTGTAAAAAAGCCTAATGCTACGCCAAAACTTCCGATAACATTAGTAGGAACAACTTCCTTTTGAATATGAATTTTTAGCGTTCCATTAAACGTAGTTGTTGGTACAATAGCTTCAATTTGGGAAGCTGAATTCAGTTCGAAACGATGAAAATCACTTGCTAAAACATCAGGTTTAAAAGCCAATAATCGAAACAGTGCCATCGGTCCGATATTCATCCCTAGAATGCTATAACCTGCTTTCGAAAAGGTCTCTAATAAGTCATTAACACGAGTTTTACGGCAAAGCCCTACCCATAATTGTGTTTCTAAAAATTGCTCCGAAATATAGAAATCCTCAGGGTTGGCATTAAACAGAATACTACTCAAGTAGTTCTTAGGATCATTGATTTTTTTTACTGAAACCCCTTCTCCATTGCCGTTTAAAAATACAGGTAACTTCCTAGAAATCACACTACAAAGCACCTCAAAACTGTCTAGTCTTTGTACCTCATCTAATGAAATACCTTTCTTCTGGTACTGTAAAGTCGTCCAATAAAAATGAGTAGTATCTCCCTGAAACACCACATCAATGAGCGTAAACTTTGTACCGATAAGCTGCGATTGCCAAAACTTCATTAATACACAATTGTTGGTTTGATGAATACGTGTAGTTTGGTCTTGCTCTTAGCTCTGGTTTTACTACTAAAAAACCACTTTATAATCGGGATTCTTGCTAAGAAAGGCACACCTTGTCCGCTATTTTCTTTACTAAACTCATTTAAACCTCCTAAAAGAACCATCTCTTGATTATTCACACGAATCAAAGATTCAAACTGACGTGTCGCTTTTCCTGGAGGTGCTCCCGAAATACCATCTAACAGAAAGGAGCTTTGTTCTACGTTGATAGCCATGGTCACATGGTTGTCTTTTGAAACATGAGGCGTGATATTTAAGCTCATATTGGCTTGTGTCGATTTGTATTGTCCCGACTGTAGTACGTTATTATTTACGCCTGTGTTGATTAAACTATTGGTTTGTTCAAAGTAATAACGAGTTTCACCTACCGAAACTTTAGCATTATGACCGCTAAGTGTAGCAATCTTTGGTGTAGACTCTACTTTTACAATGCTGTTACTTTCTAAAGCATTCAAATTGGCATAAAAATCACTAGTAACCTTTCCTATATTGATAAGCCCAATTCCGTTGAAAGCATCAATTAATTTATTAATAGAAGTACTGTTCGCCACTAAATTTGTCTCGGGAGCTAAACGTCCTGCTGTGGTTACTGGTGTAGCTCCATCGCCAATGATACCTTGTAAGCCTGTAGTAACATCATAAGATTTTCGGTATTCCACAATCATTACCTCGATCTGTACTAAGGGTACAAACTGATCCAACTGGTAAATCACACTTTCTAGCAAAGCAATCTTATCAGGTGCTCCTGATACAAGTACCCCGTTAAGCTCAATAAATTCTTTGATTTCTAAGTCTTTTTTAATGCTACTCGGAATAGTATTTAGTACATTTTCTAATGGACGATTTTGTAATTGAATCAACTGCGTTTGTTGTAGTCCTTTTGCTGTAGATTTTCCAATTAAATAATAATCTTCTTCTAGTTTATAGGTGAAATTCGAGTTTTTCAATAGATGCTCTAGTAAATCCTCAAAACTCAAATTCGCTACCGAAAGATTCACGTTGATATCATCGGGTTTGTCATACATAAAATAATTCAATCCTAAAGTCTTTGCAGCCTGTACAATTACCGCAGTAGCCTTAGCATCAACTACATTAACTTGTAAGTAGCCATTCTCATTTTTTTGAATCTTTACGCCTTCTTCAGGCATTTCTTCGGTAGTTCTTCGCTGATTATTTCGGTTGCTACTACTTCTTCGTGACCTAGTGTTGGTATTCGTATTAACTTGATTTTGATCTTTATCTAAGAAATAGAAGTCATTCTCATCTTTATTAACCGTCAGCTGGTTTGACTTTGCTAACATTTCGACTACCTGATCAAAAGGACGATTCACGATATAGGTCGAAACGAGGTTATTTTTAACTTTTGGCGAAAGCACCATATTACGCCCTGAAAGTTCTGTAATTTTCTGAGCAACCAACACTAAGCTATCATTTTTTAATTTTATAGAAAGTAGATCATTAGCTTTCGTGTACTTAATGTCAATATTCTTTTTAGGCTTAGGTTTCGGTTTTTCAATTTTAGGAGCTTGTTTTTTAAAAATCAGAATATGGTTCGTATATCGTATTTCAAGCTTGTATTTATCAATCAGAAAAAGGAAAACATCCTTTACGGTGACCTCATAAAAATTACTCGCCACAATTTGATTTAAGCCAATATCTGCACTAATGTTGAGTTTGTGCTCTTCAGCAATAGCAGTAATCAATTCATAAAGTGTCATTCCCGTAATATCCATTTGCATTTTAGCATTGATATTTGGGTAGTCTATTGCTACTTGATTTAGCGTTTGTTCGGGAGTCATAATATTAGGCTGCTGTGCCCAAGTGAGTGTCGCCCATACTAAGCTAAAGCTGAGGAGTAGTGTTTTGATACGCATAAGTTAATTTTCGATAATGATAGGATATACTTCTTCAATAGCGGTAAGCCCTTCTGCTATGAGCTGGATTGCTTTGTGTTTTAAATTTTGGTGCGATTTTGGTAGATATTCATAAGACAACTGATTCGGGTTTTCTTTGAGTAATTGTTTTATTTCATTCGAAATCGAAATTAACTCATAAATACCGACACGACCTTTATAACCTGTAAAGTGGCAAGACTGGCAACCAACTGCTTTATAATACACTGGTTGAGGTATTAGCTCTACATGTTCAGGGTCAGTAATTGTTTCTTCTTTTTTACAATTTGGACAAAGTTTACGTACCAAACGCTGTGCTACGGAAATACTTAGGGTTTCTGCAATCAAAAATGGAGGAATTCCCATATCGATAAGCCTTGATAGAGTTCCTAGTGCTGAGTTGGTATGTATGGTCGAAAGTACCAAGTGTCCTGTGAGGCTGGCACGTATCGCCATTTCCGCAGTAGTCGCATCTCGAATTTCACCCAACATAATAATATCAGGATCTTGACGTAAAAAAGTTTTTAATGCTTTTGCGAAAGTCAATCCAATATCTTCTTTGAGTTGCACCTGATTGATACCCTCTAAGG
>CAYYNF010000120.1:0-7056 GCA_964472695.1 uncultured Flavobacteriaceae bacterium | reverse complement strand
CCTTGCTTTTCAGCGTAATTATAATTTAGACGTGCGTATTGCACGATTCCACAATATATTTGGTCATAAAGGCACTTGGGAAGGAGGCAGAGAAAAAGCTCCTGCTGCCATTTGTCGAAAAGTAGCTCAAGCATCTTCTGAAATTGAAGTTTGGGGGGATGGACTACAAACCCGCTCTTTCATGTTTATTGATGATTGCTTAGAAGCTCTTCTACGCTTTATGCGTCAGGATACTTTCATAGGTCCCGTTAATATCGGTTCGGAAGAAATGGTCACGATTAACCAACTTGCCCAAATGACAATTGATATTTCTAAGAAAAATATTATCATCAGCAATTTACAAGGAGAAGATTTTTTAGATAAGTATGGTTTTAAGTGTCCCGTAGGAGTACGAGGTCGTAATTCTGATAACAGCCTATATGAACAGAAAATGGGATGGAAACCAGAAATGCCACTTACTAAAGGTTTACAAATTACTTATAAATGGATTCAGGATGAAATAACTAAACAAGAATCTAAAAAAGAAACTGCTTAACTTATTCACTTAATGTCAGATCTAGTATCAGTAGTTATGCCTGTTTATAATGCAGAAGCTTTTATAGCACGTGCTATAAGAAGTGTACTGCAACAAACCTATACCCATTTTGAACTCTTAGTGATTGATGATGGTTCTACTGATAATAGTTTAGAAATTCTAAAAAGCTTTCTATCAGATACTCGAATCAATCTTTATTACAATACAATAGGTAAAGGAGTTGCTAGTACCCGAAATCTAGCTATTAGTAAAGCCAAAGGGCGTTATATTGCTTTTTTAGATAGTGATGATAGTTGGTTCCCTACTAAACTAGAAAAACAGGTAGCTTTTATGCAAACACATAACTATCAATTATCGTATACTCAATACCAACAGGTAAACGAGCAAGGTAAATTCCTGAAATATATTAATTACATTCCTAGTAGATTAGATTATAATGACGCTCTAAAAAAAAATTATATTGGTTGCCTTACGGCAATGTACGATGCACAAACTTTAGGCAAACAATATATGCCTGAAATTCCCCAAAGTGAAGACTTCGGATTATGGTTATCCATCTTAAAAAAAACAGATGCGGCTTATTGTGTTAAAGAAGTATTAGCATCTTACACAATAAGAAACAAATCACTATCGAATAGCAAATTACGAGTTTTAAAACACGATTGGCATCTTTATCGAAATATCGAAAAACTTTCGTGGTTATCCAGTGTTTATTACTTAAGCATATACACTTACAGAGTTATCTACCAGAAATTCTATTTTCAAAATAATACCAATTGAAATATGAGTTGTCGTATGAATAAGTTGAATTATTTATACTATTTTAGAACAAACAGACAAACATGAACTATACTGAAATAATAACAGAATTTTACAACAACTTCTCAGAGGGAAATGCTCAAGGAATGACTCAATATTACCACAAAGACATTGTATTTAATGACCCTATTTTTGGTACACTAAAAAAGGAAAGAGCATTTAAAATGTGGGAAATGTTATTATCGAAAAAGAGTGAACATACTACGATTAGTTTCGATAACATTATAGAAAAAGAAGGATTTATAACTGTGAATTGGACAGCAACATACCTTTTTGGTCCACAACAACGAAAAGTAGTGAATAATGTTTTGGCAACATTCCGATTTCAAGAAAATAAAATCATCGAACACTCAGACAGTTTCGACTTATGGAAATGGACTAGACAAGCTTTAGGTACTTCTGGGTATCTTATGGGTTGGTCATCTTTCATGCAAAAAAAAATACAACACAAAATGGAATTACAGCTTGATGATTTCATTAAGTAATCTATAACGTATTATTTGAAGGTTCATTAAAAAACCTCTTTTATCTTCCAATGTTAATGATCGACGTAATTAAAATTATTCATATAGTTATTACATAAACTGAACTCCTAATAAGGGAAGCTTTAATACTATAATATAATTGTACAAAATTTACATTCGAATTTTAAATGAATTCATTTACCTTTTCAAACACCTAACATACTGTTTATCTTATCTTTTTATATTATTTTAGCACAATCAAAATTAATGTATGAAAAAAAATAAATATGTATTTTTGTGTACCTATACCTTACTAGTATTTTTCTTTTTTAGAGTACAGGCACAACATAATAAGAGTAGTTTTGACAAAATTAAAGAATGTTTCACTTTTTACCCTAACAAAAAAAGAGCTACTCAAGATTCATTATTATATCTTTCTAAAATTATAGCAGCCCCTGTAATTAGTTATGCTCCAGAAACTAGCTTAGGCTTGGGGGTTGGTTCAAAATATCTATTTAAATTTTCTGGTAGTTCGGACGAAACACGTACTTCTAACCTACCTATGTTAGCAGTCTACACATTTAATAAGCAATTTATACTTTACTCTGGATTTGAAGTATTTACTAATCAAGAAAACTATGTTTTAACAGGGAATTTCTTATTTCAAAACTTCCCTCGTCTTTATTACGGTATTGGGTATGATACCCCAAAGTCAAATGAAGAAATCTATGACTCAAGTCAAGTACTTTTTGAACCCATTTTTCTTAAACGTATGTTTACCCGTTACTTGTTTCTAGGAGCAGGATTTAGGTATAATCACATTTTTAATGTAACAACTATAGATAATGGTTTATTAGAAAATACTCAACCATTAGGTTTTAGAGGAACGACATCTTTTGGTGGGGCTCTTGCTGCTCTTTATGATAGTCGTGACAATATCTTAAATGCTTCAAAAGGAATTTATTTTCACTTTACTCATGGTTTTTATGGTAAGTTATTAGGTGGAATTAATCATTTTCAATTAACAAAATTTGATTTTAGATACTTTAAGTCTCTTACTAAAGATGCTAAAAACATTATAGGTTACCATCTAATAGGTCATTTTACAAATGGGGATACTCCCTTATCTGAAATGGCATTTTTAGGAGGATCAAATATTATGAGAGGTTATACTGAGGGACGCTATATAGAACGTAACCTAATAGCTACACAAGTTGAATATCGTAAACAAATAAAAGGTTCCCGTTTAGGTATTGTTACTTTTGCTGGACTTGGAGCTGTTGCTAATGATTTTGGAGCTTTTCGCTTGGACCAAGTACGCCCTAATGCAGGTGCTGGAATCCGTTTCTTACTTGATAGTGATGAAAACTTAAATATTCGTTTCGATTGGGGAGCAGGACATAAAACTAACAGTAAGTATCTTAACTTAGCAGAGGCGTTTTAGTCTAAATATTCAGCATATACCCTATATCTTTCATTAATATGAATCAACAACAATCCAGACCAAAATACGTATTATTCCTTATAGTAATTTCGTTTTTTATGGTAACTTCCCTTTGGTTTGTTACAAACATCATTATTACCAATCTTAGCTTAGCTTTTAAATCTTCATCAGAAGATATAGCTAGTAATTTAGTATCAATAGTACAGTTTGGGTTTATGTTAGGTACCTTTGTATTTGCTTTAACTAATATTACAGATAAATTATCACCTAAAAGTTTCTTCTTTATAAATGCCTGTATAGGAGCCATATCAAATTTATTAATATTATATGTTGATAATTTTCCTCAGCTTATGATACTTCGTTTTATTACAGGAATTTGTATGGGAGGTGTTTATCCTGCTGCTATTAAAATGACAGCCACTTGGTTTTCAGGAGCTGTGCTTGGTAAAGCTATGGGGTTTACAATAGGTGCTCTAGCTTTAGGAACAGCATTCCCTCATATTTTAAGCCATTTAGGCACACAACTTGTCCCTTCTCAAGTTATTTATATAGTAGTTACTTTAGCATTTACGGGAGGGTGTATTATCTATTTTTTTGTACCCAACGGTCCCTTTTTAAAGAATACTAGTCATTTTAGTTTTAATAATATTATAATAGTCTTTAAGATTAATAATTACCGTAGAGCATTATTTGGTTTTTTAGGGCATATGTGGGAACTATTTGCTTTTTGGCAATTTTTACCTGTTTTTATATCTTATTATAATAAGATGAATCATGTTGCTCTTCCTGTATCTTTAATTTCATATTTCACCATAGCATTCGGTTTTTTAGGCTGTATCTTAGGTGGATATTTCAGTGTTAAATTTGGGAGTCTACGAGTAGCAAAGCTAAATTTAATTCTCTCTGGACTATGCTGTTTATTTTCTCCTTTTTTAATTAAGTTTCCTCCATTATTATTTTTAGCTGTACTTTTGGTGTGGGGTGTTAGTGTCTTAGGAGACTCTCCTCAATTCTCCACTCTAGTATCTCAGGTAGTTCCTCTGCATTTAGTAGGTACTGCTATTACAATTATGACTTGCATAGGTTATACCTGCTCTATCTTATCACTACAGTTATTGTCTTATGTTTCAAATCACATTAGTTCTGACTACCTTTTTAGTTTACTTCTTTTAGGTCCTTTATTTGGATATTGGGTACTACCTAAAAAAATTAACTAATACTATATTTACTTTATTACTGATGCTTTTACATACACATCAATAACAGGCCACTCACCACCATCTGTTTTTAAATTACTGATTTTAGTAGCTACATCCATTCCTCTAATTACTCTACCAAAGACAGTATGCTCATTATCTAGGTGAGGTGTACCTTTTTTATTCATTACAATATAAAACTCATATGGATTAGAGCTTTTCTCTGGATTATTTTTGTAACTTCTAGCCATAGCTACACTACCATATTCATGTTTGAGCCGTTTACGAAACTCTTGAGGTAATTTAAAAACACCTATTTTATTCTTTAATTTTCTCACTTCATCACGATCACTATTACCACCTTGAATCACAAACCCTGGATCAACACGATGAAAACAAGTTTCATCAAAGAATTTACGTTTAGTAAGGTGAATAAAATTGGCTCTATGTAAAGGTGTATCATTAAATAATTCAATTTCGATAGCTCCAAACTTAGTTTCCAAGACTACTATAGTCTCAGGGTTTTCAACACCATATGAGTGCATAAAAGTCCTTACATTATTATTACTTATACGCTGTTCAATAGGAGGCTTCAAAAGTAAAGCTCTATTTTTAGGTAAAGTGTCTTTTTTCATAGTAGATGCTTCAGCAGTAATCCCATCTTGAGCTTTAGGCTTTTGATCACAAGAGGATAGAAAAAAACAGAAGAACAAAAAAAACAAATATCTAAACATACTAAAAACTTAATTTATTTTGTAATCAAAATTTTCTTGATAATCCTTTCATCTTCATTAGAAATATCAACAAAATAAACTCCAGACGACAATAAACTTACATCAACAATAGTATTAGATGATAGGTCTGAAGTTAAAACGACATCACCTAAAATAGAAAAAACCTTAACTTTATTATATACAATATCGGAAGTAACTACTTTAAATTCATTAACGACAGGATTAGGATATAACTGAACACCTAAATCGATAGAAACTTGAGAAGAAGAATCATCTGCTAAAATAGTTGGTTCACCATAAAACTCAACTTCACCTAGTGTACTCCAAATACTAGTCGAAGTAGTACCTGTCGAATCGGTTCTACCATAGCCTAAGATTTTAACATATTGAGCATCCACATTAACTTCATATCGATTAAAATCAGTTGTAGCTGTATCAGATAAAATATATGAACCAGAAGTAGGCAAAACTAAAGTAAAATCAGAATCCTCTGTTCCAGTATCCGATACTAAAATTTGATAAGCAAAAGGGTCTGTTTTATTAGTTGTTGTAAATTGAACTAAATCTAAAGAAAATTTAGCACCTAAATCATAAATGATGTATTCTCCATCTCCCTCATTGTCGTCAGCAGCCCACACAGTAGAATTATCTTTATCTAGAGTATTAATAGCATAATTAAATTTATCAAAACCATTAACTTCTTGATCCGAAAACTCAAAAACACTAACTGGATCATCCGCTTCTCCAGTATTAATAAGAGTATAAAGATCTATTATTTCTGGACCAGATTGAGTAATGGTTAACACTCTCTCAATATCACCATTATCTTGATAAAAAGTGATAGAACCTGACCTTGTTACGCTATCCGTATTTTCGGTAACGGATACGGTAATAACAATAGTATCACTAGCTGAGTTAGTATCTATGGATATCCAGTCATTATTAACAACAGCAGTCCAATCAATATTTGCAGTAACTGCAACTTCAACATCCTGATCATAATAAGCTAAAGTAGGAATTGTAGAAACATTCAAAGTTTCAACTTCTTCGACAATTACAGTACAATCAGAATTTGAAATCAAATTAGCTTGATAATCAAGAAAACAAACACCTATACCATAACCTACCATATTATCTGTAATAGGTGTATTAGGTATTACAGCACCAAACCCTGTTCGATCGTGAGAATAAACTTCTCCATTTTTAGTTAAAGTAATCCTTGTTTCAGAAAAACCAGAAACAGTTTGACCTAAAGCAGTACCATCGTAAATGTTTCCTGAAAAAGTTAATTGAGTACCTATCTCATCGTATGCATCCATAATAACATTAGTAACATTAGGATTACCATCATCGAAATAAATTAAATTATTAGAAACTGTACCCTTAACATTACTAGAACCATCTCTAGAATCATTAAAATAAAAAGGAGATTCAGTATTGATTATTGTATTATTTGAAAAAGTAATATTATCAACATGCTGATAAGCATTTGAAACACTAGTTGATGTACAATTTGAAACTGAACTAGTATTACCTCCTACAAATGTTAAACCATTATTCCAACGATCAAACTCAACTGTAGAAACACAATCCTGAATATAGTTATTGGTTATATTATGATCGCTATCTGCAATTCTAATCCCTCCAGTACCTTCTACATTCTCACCTAAAAAATAATTTCCATCAACAGTAGCATTTGAACCGTGACGCATAACTAATGAACCTCTACATCTTCTAAAAGTATTATTAAAATAACTATTGTTCATACTTTTATTCGTAATAATTTCATTTTCACCATCAGCTTCAACAAAATAATTATTACTTACCATAACTGCTGAATTCACATTTTGATACTCACTAGTAC
>CAYYNF010000119.1:0-7096 GCA_964472695.1 uncultured Flavobacteriaceae bacterium | reverse complement strand
CAACGAATCCCTTGTATTTACAAGGGATTCGCATTTTTCTGAATATGCCTATATTGACCTTCTTTTTTTTCACTATACTAATTAGAAATACCTACGCCCTAATTTCCCACACCTAAACAGATGCTATACTAAATACAAAGCTAGTACCTTCATTCAACACAGAAGAAACTGTGATTGTTCCCCCATGTAACTCCACAATTTTTTTACAATGTGACAAACCAATACCTGAACCTTTGTTTGGGTTATCAGAATAAACATCATTAAATATTTGGAAAATACGTGAGCTATCTTCAGGATGAATCCCTATACCATTATCTTTAATCTCAAATACATGATAACTTTCGGAATACGTATATATTACCTCTATTTTAGGCGATACATTTTCACGAGAATACTTAATTGCATTAGATAAGATATTTTGAAGCAGTAAACGAAATTCAGTTTTATACACTTTAATAACAGGTAGTTGTTCCGGAAAAGTTATTTCTGCTTTAGATTGACTAATACTCGCTCCTAAATCCTGAAGAACTACTTCAAGTAAATCCTTAAGAACCACTTCCGATTTATTAGACATCCTCCCTAGTTTAGCATGTGTTAAAAGCAATGAAATCTGCTTATTCATCCTATCCACAGACTCATCAACATACAAAAGGTATTGAACTACTTTATCTGGCAAATCACCCTTATACAACTTCAATATAACATCTATAGATAATTTTATAGTCCCTAAAGGCTCTTTTAAATCATGAGAACAAGTCAACATAAAATACTCCAATTGATTATTTAAAAGCTCCAAATAAGCACGTTTCTTCTGAAGTAATTCCTCTGCTTTTTTTAAGTCAGATATATCCACGAGAGTTGACCTGCTATATAAAATATTACCATACTCATCTCTTTCCGCATTAGTGTAAAGCAATACAGGAATAACCTCTTCCTGACTTGTAACCAGTTCCATTTCCTCTTTAATCAAGAAACCCTTCCTTTTGAATTTATCTATTAAGGAGAGACACTTTCCCCTCTTTTCAGGAGCAAATAACTCATAGACAGGCCTACCTATAATACTATCTTTAGAAGGATAACCCAACCTAGACACAGTCATTTCGTTACAGTCTACGATAACCCCTTTACTTGGATCAATAGATACATGCATTACAGGATCTGTTTCTATCAGAGAACGATAACGATCTTTATAGCATTTGATTACTTTTTCATATGCTATCACCTCCTCCTTAGTAATAACCTGTTTTTTTTTACTTATACTCAAGAAATGCAACCCTTGATCACTATAAATCTTTAATTCAAAAAAACCTTCTACAGGTATATGTGTATCCTGCTCTATTTCATCTTTATCCTTTAAATATTGACCAACAAATTGATATATTGAGGAATGAGTATTTATCGAAAATAAACTTTGTAAGTACTCTCTACAGGCAGGCTTTTTAGCAAGCCCTATAAGTTGGTAATCACCTTGGCTCTCCACAATTAAACCTGTATCATCGAATGCTATAATGAATATGTTTAATTTTTCAAAAATATGATTATAACTAATATTTACATGATTCTTATTCATAAGATAGATCTACAGATAACGGAGGTTGTGAATACAAATTCTTTTGAAATAAATATTTTATTCTTAAAATTATCTAACACAAATGAGTTAAACAAAACTAGTCAAAAAAAACATAGATTAACATTTGTTTAACCTAAAAAAACAGATAATTTAAATAGTATACTCAATATTAGTTATTCATTTACAAAACATACTACAAACACCTAACAAAACATTCTCCACACAAATGAATTACACATATAGAATATAACAATAGAGAGGCCGAATAATTACACTTAATCGAACACTGTCTATTACGGAATGATCATAAGAGTGACAAAAACAATACCCCCCTTAACTACTTATCAGCAGATAAGATACCTTCATAAGGTATCCCTAAAAAATCATTGAACAAAAAAGACACAATAGAAATTTAGAAAAGGTAATATTAACTGACTTTTCATGCATTAATCACATAAAAAATCAATTAAATATAAATACCTTAACTATAATTCGTAACAGAGAAGAAGGTAATGAGACAAAAACTATTCTTCTCTAAAAAGGCGTATACTGTTGATAGAAAGTATTTTGATTCCCTGTCAGTAAACACCTTAAAAGACCATCTTTTTTTTATAAATTAACCCAACATAATTGGCATCACAAGCATCGTTACTGACTCCCCTTCATCTAAACCATCTACAGGGGTCAGAATTCCCGCTCTACTTGGTAGGGACATTTCCAATTGCACCTCTGTAGAGTTTAAGTTATTCAACATTTCATTAAAAAAACGAGAGTTGAAACCAATTTGCATATCGTCACCCTGATACTGACAAGACAAACGCTCAATAGCTCTATTTGAATAATCGATATCTTCTGCTGAAATCACTAACTCAACAGAATTAATATTCAAACGAATTTGGTGCGTAGTCTTATTTGAAAAGATAGATACTCGCTTAGATGAACTTAATAAATGAGTTCTATCAACCACCAGTTTATTAGGGTTTTCCTTAGGAATCACAGCTTCATAATTAGGATATTTACCATCTACTAACCTACATATCAACTCTATATCATCGAAAGTAAACTTTGCATTAGAGTCATTGTAGTCAATAGAGACATCGCTATCTGATCCCTGTAATATCCCTTTTAATAGATTTAATGGCTTTTTAGGCACAATAAACTCTGCTAGTTGATTTGAAACCACATCAGTACGAGAGTACTTCACCAACTTATGAGCATCAGTAGCCACAAAAGTAAGCTCTTGTGGTGAGAACTGAAAAAACACACCATTCATTACTGGACGTAACTCATCATTACCCGAAGCAAAAATAGTTTTACTGATTGCATTTGCCAAAATATGCCCCGAAATAACAGTGTTACTAGGATGATCTAACTCTTCTACCTTTGGAAATTCAGCACTATCTACATAAGCCAATTCATAATTCCCTTGTTCTGAACTAATAGATATTGTATTGTTCGAAGTAACTAAAAAGGTAAGAGGCTGCTCTGGAAAAGTTTTCAAAGTCTCTAACAGTAACTTCGCTGGCACTGCTACACTTCCCTTACTTTGCGATTGGACACTTAGCTTCGCTAATACCGTAGTCTCTAAATCAGATGCCGAAACCTGTAGCTCGTTTTCATCTAATTCAAACAAAAAATTCTCCAAAATAGGCATTGAGTTGTTAGTACTAATAACACCTCCTAAAACCTGCAACTGTTTTAGCAAATATGAACTTGAAACAATGAATTCCATCTAAATCTATGTATTTAACTTTTAGTTTTACAAATATAAATCTATTCTGTGAGTAGCTAATTTATTTTTATCAACATAAATCTGTTGATTAATAAACTGCTCTCCTTGTTTCTATAAAGAAATTTAATACTAATTACGATTAACACAGTCTACTATTTAAACTACCTCCTGAATAACACAGGAATCACTTATCTTTCCCAATAAATCGAATTAGATTCTTATACACTTCATTTTTTTATTTCTGACGTCTCTTCACTAGAGTAGATCTCTCTGCCTTTTTTACTGTATAAGCTTCAGTTTTACGTTCTAAGGAACTCGCACCTACCGAAGATCTAGACCTCATATTCGTCTCTACCAAACCAGGAACCACCTCTTCACTACCTACAAATTCATACCCCGTTCTATCTGCAGCCAATCTATAATTACTTTGGTTTGGAAGAGGTGACTCAGTAAAACAACTATGAGCATGTGTTGACACTATAGTCTCTACACCTGAATTATTAGCTGCTTCTAGAACTCTATCAATTAAACTCTGATCTTCCGTAGGGGTTTCTTGTGGACTTCTCAAATAGTCAACTTGTAACATAGACATATCAACACCCCTACTATCAGCCCTACGCATCATATCCCTTACATTAGAACACGAATCATCAGCTAATTTTGTTAGATCAATACCATAAGCAATATCATGACCCGCTTCCCTTAAATTTCTTTCTGCACTTTGTAAGTTCGGATTATCTCTTAATACCGACTCTCTACTTTCGTAAGTCGACACCATAGCAGGCTCTTGAATCTGAGACACTACTTCCTCTGAGTCATATTTACGTATAGAACCTGCTGCACCTATATGTAATTGTCTTCTAAACACTGTAGTTCCTGTTGTTAAACCACTTATATCTTGAGGACTAATTAACCTTCTTCTACTATCATTTTCTACCCCATTTTCCTCTTCTACTGTTAACATCCCTTGTTCAGAACTTGCTCTTGTAAACCTTTTAAAAAAACTTCCTATACTACTCACTTCTTCCACCTCCTCTTCAGTCCTCTGCAAAACATCTCGTACTCCACCACTAGTTTCTACTGTTCTCCCTATTTGCCTAGACGCAGACTCTGCTGTTGATTCAATTGTTGTTTCTACAAGATCTCTTCTCAATGTATTGACTGCCTGTAATGCTCTTTGCACACCCTCCCCTGAAATAAATCTACCAACTCCTCTCATTACTTTTTGAAAGTAAGATAATTACAATAGGTCATATACATTTATTAAAATCAGTGAACCAGAAGCACTTTTCTTTTTTACAAGGTTATAGTTTCTTTTTTTTCAAAAAATATATCATCAGGTAAAAAAATATGACTTTACAAACAATCGATTAATACCTGATCTCAACTATTCACAAAGTTCCCAAGAACAACTACCCTATTTCATAGGCACATACCTTTCTTTACATAGGTTAAATAGTACACACAATACCTTATACTTTTCTTTATAAATAGTAGTTGCCTAAGTTGCTTTGGCGAACATCTGAGCACTATTTTTTGTTTAAAACTTAAATACTTTACTAGTAGATTACTTTGTAATTGTTGTGCGATTACCAATTGTTCATCACACTTAGCTTGTAACCAGAGGGAGAATCTCAGTTGATTTAAATAATGCTCGAAATGAGCGTCATTATATTGAAAAGAAGAGTATTTATCTAAAATAAGCTTCCTTGAGTTAATATTCTTTGTCTTAGACAAACTATTAACAATCCATTTTCGATGTATAGCACTTACATTTTTGTGAAAGACAAAAGGAAATTTTAAACCTAGCACTATCCATAAGTCGGTATCTTGTCCTGATCGAATTTCCTCATCAAATTTATGATCTTCAAACAATTCTCTTTCAATACATATTGCAGAAGTCCAGGCAATACTATTTTTTAAGCTAGCCCGAAAGAAATTTGTAACCAAATAAGGAGTCTCATCGAATAAGATCGAGAAATGAGTTTCTTTAGTAACACCTTTACCTAAAGCTATTTCATAATTATTACAGAAAATTTTCTGATTAGGGAAAAGAGAAATACTTTCTATAAATTGGCTTAAATGATTAGGATACCAAAGATCATCAGCATCCAAAAATACAATATACTCTCCTATAGCTTTTTTCACACCAACATTACGAGCAACAGATACACCTTGATTTTTCTGAGAAAAAATACGTAAGGAAATACCTGTATATTTTTGCACCTTCTCGAGACTATCATCAGTAGAGCCATCATCAATTACAATAACTTCATATAATGAATATTCCTGTTGTTGTACACTATTTAATGTAGCTTGAATAAAAGCTGATTTATTATACAAGGGAATGATTATAGAAAATTTAGGTCTCACACTTAATTTGATTTATAACAAAAATAAGCTATACGATATAAGTCAAACCATATTAACTGAGAGGGGAATTTCCGTATACGTGACTCCATCCAATATTGCCCCTTACTAAAAAGGTAACTAAATAATTTTTCTAATCGCAACTTTTGCAATAGTAAAAATACTTTTTGAAGTTTTCTATAATCTTTCGGAATACGTTTATTACAACTTAGGTCTATCAATGTGTCAATACCTTGTCTAGTTTTCCTAAGAAAAACACTACAACTCTCCAGTCCCATATGTACTGCTGGGTTATCAATATGTCGTACAGATATGCCTTCTTGTTCTATTAAGTAACTAAAGAGAGTGTCCATTCCATATTGATTCCCTTGTAAACTTTGAGATATCCTAAGAAAACAACTTTTCTCAATAACAAAACATCCCGAAACAATAGATTGATAAACCTGCTTCTGACGCTGAACTAAGTTTCGAGACTCTCGACATTTCCCATAATACCAGCGCAATAATTGAGATTCTTGTTGTGGTTTATGAGCATAGTCTATTCCCCCAAATATAATCTGATGAGACAAACAACGACTAATTTTTTTACAGAAATCTAAATCATCAATACGCATATCAGCATCAATAAACAATAAATATTTAAACTGTGCTTGGCTTGCTAAATATGCTCGTGTTTCGGTTCTTCCTATATTTTCATAATTTTTAAGATAAGTAACCCCTTCTCGCTGACAGTAATCTTCATTTTCTAAACAGATATTTCGTTGATTTGAAGCATCATCACAAACTATAATTTCGAATTTTGAAGGATCAATGGATTGCGAAATAAGACTTTTAACTAGGACTTTGATATTATAATTAAAGACAGGAATGAGTACCGATAGCATTCTATTATGATTTACGTGCTACTACTTCAAAGATTTTTCCATTCTCACATTTTAGTGTTTTTGCAGGAAACCTTAATATCAACGCATAATCATGAGTTGCCATCAACACTGTCTTTCCATTAGCATTTATCTGTTTCAGTAAATCCACAACTTCAACTGAAGTCTCCGGATCAAGATTCCCTGTTGGCTCATCAGCAAGTATAAGATCAGGTTCATTTAATAAAGCTCTGGCAATAGCTACTCGCTGTTGCTCTCCCCCTGAAAGATGATACGGAAAACTATCTATTTTATCTAACATCCCCACTTGCTCAAGAACCGTATTGATACGCTCTTTCATCTTCTTACGATCTTTCCAACCTGTAGCTCTTAACACAAAAACCAAATTTTTATAAATATCACGATCATTTAATAACTTAAAATCCTGAAATACGACACCAATACTACGACGCAAATTTGGAATTTTCTTTTCATGTAACCCTACTAAATCATACCCTACTACCTGAGCTTCCCCATGATCAATTGACAGATCTGCGTATAGTG
>CAYYNF010000118.1:0-7190 GCA_964472695.1 uncultured Flavobacteriaceae bacterium | reverse complement strand
GAGGTGCTGGAGCTACTGAAACTTTTACGATCAGAAAAATGTCTGGAACAGTAGGAGTAGAGCGTATTTTCCCTGTAAATCTTCCTGCAATCCAAAAGATTGAAGTGAACAAGCGTGGTAGAGTACGTAGAGCACGTATCAACTACTTTAAGCAGCTTACTGGTAAGAAAGCTCGTATCAAAGAAGATAGAAGATAATCACTACTGTGATTTCTTATATGAAAAGGTTTCTTATTTTTTAATAAGAAACCTTTTTTTAGTTAAATTGTTTTCTTTTATTCCTGTTGTTGCTTTTATGGTCTATAACTCTTCTGAATTCTTCTATTCGGTGTTTCTGTGCGGTTGAGGAAATACCCTTCTGGACCTTTTTTTGCGTTTCTCTTTAGTCTCGTTTCCTTTAATACCTCTAGCATTTCTCGAGCATCAGATTCTGTCAGTGGGACTGTGTTTTTTGTGTATTCTACTTCTTCTCCTAATCTTGATTCTAGAGCTTCTTTACCTCTTGCTTTTGCAGCTTCTGATGATTCTTTAGCTTTTTGTTTTCTGGCTTCTCTTATTATATGTAGCCTGCCTTCTATCTCTCTTCTCCCTCTTTTTAGCACTTCTGAGGGTATTATCTTTTCTTCTTTTTCTTTACTTGGTAATCCTAGAGATTTAATCAGTTTCCAGAGTTTCCAGAACTTCCATTTAGGTTTCTTAGCAGTAGTTTTTCCATCTTGAGGTTTTCTTCTCATAACTGTTATTGCAATTTTATCCTATGAATATACTTCAAAAGAGAAAAATTAAGTCGGCAATTATTAGGGTTTTATGTGGTTTGGTCGTTACTTTAGGCAAAACTAAATGCTTGCTCTATTAAGAGTTAAAATCAACTAGTGTATGTGTTTTACAATAAGCTTCTAGAAGTTAAGTGAGATTATGAATTAAGATAACGTAAATAGCGTAATTTCAGGCCTTACTAAAAAGCGTACTTGATAAAGGTGTCCTAAGGCTCTGTTTATATATAATTTTCGGTTGTTTGAAAGTTCAAACAGTCCTGAAGTATATAGTTTATTTTTTACGGGTATAACAAAAGGAGGTAAAAAAGGAGGTTTTACTTGTCCGCCATGGGTATGCCCCGAAAGGATCCAACCTTGGTAGTCTTCCCAAACATCCATATCACATACATCAGGATTATGACAGAGGGTTAAAGTAGGTTGTTCTGTACGATAATCTTTTAAAGCATTTTTAGGCTTGAAATTATCTGACCAACAATCATCTATACCCATGAAATAAAGTCCTTCGGCTTCTTGTATTTCATTACGTAGAACGTTAATGTCGAATTTTTTTAAGGTATCTATAACATGACTGGCAATATCTTCATTTTTCCATTTTTTACCATAATCATGGTTTCCTAGTACCGCAAAAGTACCCAAGTCACCTTTAACCGCTTGGGACATTACTTCGTGAAGTTTGTTTCCATGAGTGCTGATATCTTCATAGTTAATAAAATCACCTGTATATACAACATAATCGGGTTTGTATTTTTTTGCTTCTCGAAAGGCATCGATTAAATATTGTCGGTCAAAACGATCTCCTACATGAAGATCACTAATATGCATAACAGTTTTTCCTTTTAATTTTTTAGGAAGATTAGTAATTGGCATGTCATGTTTTACAAATTCAACCCAAAAGGGTTCTATTTGAAGTGCGTATAGTAAATTTGAAATTCCTAATCCACCGAGTAGGATATTTCTTATAAAATGACTACGTTTCATAACTAAAAGTTACCTAATTTTTGTTAGATAACATAGGGACAAAACGAAATTCTCCGAACTCTCTCTTTTCGAATGTTTTGGTGTCTTTTCTTATATAAAGGTGCATGATTTGTGGGTCGTTACCAATGGGTATAACCAGTCGTCCACCTATTTTAAGTTGCCCTAGTAAAGCTTTAGGTAAATAAGGAGCTCCTGCAGTTACGATGATACCGTCGAATGGAGCTTCTTCTGGAAGTCCTTTATAGCCATCTCCAAACACAAGTTTACGAGGACGTACATTTAATTTAGGGAGTAATAATTGTGTTTTTTTAAACAAAGTTTGTTGTCTTTCTATAGAATAAACTGAAGCTCCCAACCCACATAAAACAGCAGTTTGATAGCCACAGCCTGTACCTATTTCTAGAATTTTTGATTTAGGTTGTACATCTAATAGATCCGTTTGGAAAGCTACTGTAAAAGGGTGTGATATAGTTTGCTCTGCTCCAATGGGAAATGCTTTGTCTTCATAGGCATGAGACTCAAAAGCAGCGTCTAAAAAAAAGTGCCTAGGTACTTTAGCAATAACACTTAATACTTTTTCATTTGAGATGCCTTTTTCACGTAAGACTTCTACCAGTCGATTTCGAAGCCCCTGATGTTTAAAGGAATCTTTCATAGTAACTTTATATATTTATTAAAATTAGTTTTCACAAAGTTATAACCTTATTCGTTAATTGTTGTCATTACGATGTAATATATGTTTGGTCAAGATACGTAAACTCTCTTGTATAACCTCAGGGTCATCTTTCATACTCCACAGAATATCGCTAGCTTTTTTTCGTGTTTTTTCAATAGTAATTATCGGTTGAGGGTAGTTTTCACTGAAATTGAGTTCTAGAAATTTTTGTTCCAACGGAGGCATACTATAAGGTTCGTGAATATAAGCGTCGGGAATATTAGTAAGTTCAGGAATCCATTTACGAATAAATATCCCTTCAGGATCGTGTTCTTTGCTATTTTTTATAGGGTTGTAAATACGAAGCATATTTACACCTGTTTCACCAGCTTGCATTTGTAATTGAGGAAAATGTATTCCTGGTTCAAAATCCAAAAACATACGAGATAGGTGCTGAGAGGCTCTTTGCCAAGGTTGCCATAGATGATGCGTATAAAAAGAAACCACCAATGCACGCATACGAAAGTTTAAATAACCCGTAGTGTTGAGACAACGCATACAGGCGTCTACTATAGGAAATCCCGTTTTACCATTTACCCAAGCTTCATCATAGGCTTCACAGATATTTTTCTTCAATTTTCGATAGCCTTTATTTACACTGTAATATTCCATAGAATCTTCCATCTCAAATTTTTGTATAAAGTGTGCTTGCCACCTTAATCGAGAAGTGAATCCGTCAATAGCTCGTTTATGACTTTGTTTTTCACGTATATATTTAGCATGTTGCCATATTTCCCTTACAGACAAATTACCCCAAGCAATATAGGGAGATAAACGACTACAACTTTTACGGGAGAGTAAGGGTTTAGAAATATGTTTGTTGTAGTTTTGGTAACGTTTTTCAAAGAAGGAACTTAAGTATTTATACCCCATTTGAGTACCTCCTTTCTGAAAGGAAGTATTTTGAGGAGTAGTAAGCGAAATTGTATTAAAATAGTTCGATATTTGATCAAGTTTGTTATAAGGTATTAATTGTTTAGGTTCAGGGGCAAATTGCCATTTAGGACTGCTCATAAAATGTTCCCAATGTGCTATCCAATGTTCTCTGTTTTTAAGACCTCGTTGTACTCCGTTAGTGATGCACTCTTCCCAAGTAATTAAGTTATTTTTGCAAAAACGTTTTACTGCTTTATCTCTGTCATATGTCGCTTTAATACCTGTTTCTTGATGAGAGTAAATATGTGAAATCTTCCAAAATTGCTGTAATTTTTTTAAAGCACCAATGACTTCTTCGTGGCAACAAAGTACATAGCTGTTATACGTTTCTAGTTGTTTGTTTAAATCATTAATAGACTCTTTTATGAAATTCCAATGACGAGAACTGTAATGAGGATTAGCGATTAATGAAGGCTCAAATACAAATAATAATAAACAAGGGAGTTTTGTTTGCAAGGCCCTATGAAGTGGTTCGTGATCCTGAAGACGTAGATCTCGTTTCATCCAAACAATATTAATAAGAGGCTTAGTGTTCATTTAATAAATATTAGGGTTCTCGATAATATGCTTGGCACGATTTCGGTGAGTCTGTAGGGTATTATGATCCATTTTGTCGAGTAAACGATACATCATACTCATACGCTGATTTCCCTGTAGTAGGTGGCGTTTTTCATCAAGGAAATTCCAGTATAATGCGTTGAAAGGACAGGCTTTATCACCTGTTTTATCATTTACTTTATAGTAACAAGACTTACAGTAATTACTCATTTTATTAATATAGCTCCCGCTAGAAATATAGGGTTTTGTTGCAATAATTCCACCATCAGCATATTGGCTCATTCCTCTAGTGTTAGGTAACTGTACCCATTCTAACGCATCGTTGTAAATACCCAAGTACCATGCATCTACCTCATTGGGATGAGTTTGCGTAAGTAAAGCGTAGTTTCCTGTAACCATGAGTCGCTGGATATGGTGAGCATAACCTGTTTTTAAACTTTGACGAATACAGCTACGTAAACAGTTCATTTTAGTAGCTCCATTCCAATAGAAATTAGGTAGCGGATTTATGTTGGATAAGCTGTTTTTAGTTTTATAATTGGGCATCTGTAGCCAATACATACCACGCATATATTCTCGCCAACCGATAATTTGACGTACAAACCCCTCGACCTGACTAATCGCAATAGTACCATTATGACTACGCCAGTATGTGAGTACGGTATCAACAACTTCTTTAGGAGAAAGCATTTTAGTGTTTATTGCAAAAGAAAGGTTGCTGTGAAATAGGTAGTATTGATCCGTATGCATAGCATCCTGATAGTCTCCAAAATGTACTAATAAATGTTCACAGAAATAGCTGAGTGTCTTTAAACTTTCATTTCTATTAGTGACCCAAGAAAATTGTTTAGGGTTAATTTCTCCTATAGTATTAATGTTTTCCGATTCAATTAATTTAGTGATTTCAGATACATCTTTAATAAATTTTATCTCGGGAGGAATAATGTGTTCCCCTTTCCATTTTTTACGGTTACTTTGGTCAAAATTCCATTTACCTCCTTCAGGAGTTTTAGAGTTTATAAGCATGATGTTGTGCTTTTTTCGCATATAACGATAGAAAAACTCCATTTTGTATTGCTTTTTCCCTTCAAAGAAAGTAGCTAATTCTTCTCGTGTAGTGTAGAAATGCTCTGTATCATAAACTTTATGTGGAATATTCAATTCAGAGCAAAATGAGGTCAGTTGTTTGTCAATACGATACTCATCGGGTTGTAGATATTCAAACTCTTCTATTTTATATTTAGAAATCCATATTGTTAGGTTCTGAGAGAGTGATAATTTTGAATTTTGATGATTGAGTTTCTGATATATTACTTGATGCCCTTGTTCACGTAAATGTTTTGCAAAAGAACGCATACATACAAAAAATGCTACAATTTTTTGTATGTGATGTTTCGTGTAATTGGTTTCTTGGTGTAGCTCACTAATTACATAGGTTGTTTGCTCGTCTACTTGAGAAAACCATGAATGTTCGTAGTTAAGTTGGTCACCTAAAATAAGTCGTAATTTTTTCATCATTATATGCCTTTAAGCCATTTATTTTGGTATTCATACTGTGGGTCATAGCGTTTTGCTTGTAGCTGAATATTAAATTTTCGATTTCTAGGGTCATTGCCTACCCCCGACACATACATCCAGTTACCATAGTTGCTGTGTACATCATAATCTATCAACATAGCTTCAAAGTATGCCGCACCAATACGCCAGTCGAGATGGCACTCTTTAGCAAAGAAAGAAGCTACATTTTGCCTGCCTCTATTGCTCATCCATCCTGTTTCTTTAAGCTCTTTCATATTCGCATCAACAAAATCTTCACCTGTATTTCCTTCAATCCAGTTTGTAATAGTTTTTTCTGAAGTGTGCCAGGTATAGTCGTGTTGTAAAATACCTTTAAGTTGAAAAATAGAATTTTGATGTTTTAAAGAGATGTATTTGAAATAATCTCGCCATATAAGTTCAAAAATCAACCAGTAAGTAGAATCATTCTTCTTGATTTCTTTTTCATATTGTTTTACTTCTATATAAATTCTTTTAGGGGATATACAACCTATCGATAGCCAAGCAGAAAATTTAGAGCTATAATTAGTACCTAACAATCCGTTGCGTGTTTTTTTATAACGAGATAAGTTTTGAGTATTCCAAAAATAATCATGCATACGCTCTAAAGCTGCTATTTCGCCTCCTTGAAAAGGAAATGCTGAACGAGTATCTAACGTAAATGAATCAAAACCTAAATCCTCTAATGTTGGAATTTTAGTATTGTTTTCAATGGATTCTTGTGTATATTCTTTCTTTATGGTGTAACAAGGATTTACCTTACATTGCTTTTCAACCTGTTTTCGAAATACCGAAAACACTTCAGGTAAATTGGCTATTGTTACAGGTAACTGATCAGGTTCAAAAAGGAACTGATGGTAGTATTCGGTAAATGTAACGTCAGGAGCTACTTTCGATTTTACATTTTTGAGTATGTTTAGTTCTTCAGGAGTCCATTCCTTTTGTAGGAACACCTCCTTACAGTTTTGATCTTTAATTAAGTTTGAAATCGTTTCACCAGCCGATTGGTAATACACAAATAAAGGAATATTATAATCACCTAATCTCTTTCTTAAAGTATGAACTGTTTCAATAATAAATTGAGTTCTAAATTTTTCCATCTTTCTAAAACCGTATGAAGTTTTTTTAAACCAATACGGTTCAAAACAGAATACACCAATAATACGCTTGTATTTCTGTGAAGCGTTATATAGTGATAATTGGTCTTCAACTCTTAAGTCGTTTCTAAACCAAATGAGTGCAGTGTCTCTATTGTTCATCTTTAATTATTTTTTTCTGATCTACATCTTTTACTGCAATATTTTACAGATTCCCAATCACGTTTCCATTTTTTACGCCATGTAAAAGGACGTTGACAAGTGACACATATTTTAGTAGGTAAATGTTGCTTTTTCATAGGCTTTCGTAAACTAATGTAGTAAGCTACTAACCAGCTATTCCTTTTTTAACCATCTTTAACAAGGGTTCAACGATCTTATTTAATATGTCATTATTACGGTTGTAATTAGTAGTCACTGCTATATAATAGCTAGTTTCTTTTTACTAATTTTGAGGAAATATAATAGCAAAGTTTATCTATGTTTAAGATCATAAAATATCTATTTATTGTTACTGTTATCGGGATAATCACAGGGAGTATATACGTTTACACACGCCCAGCGACTTTTGAGT
>CAYYNF010000117.1:0-7202 GCA_964472695.1 uncultured Flavobacteriaceae bacterium | reverse complement strand
GTTTAAGTGTAGCTGGTATTGGGGTTTTCCCTATATGTTGTCGAATCATATTTTCGACTAATAATTGCTCTTCTGTGAAAACAACATGATTACCTAGTTTAGCATAATACAGCTCAGTATCTTGGATTTTAAAACGGTGGTAAGCAATTTTATTATATTCCATTGCAGTGCTATCAGATAATTTAGTTTTTTCAAAATCACTGATTTCTTTAGTGTAATGTGTTGAAAGAATATAGCCGATATCTTTTTTTCCTAATATAGAAAATGAGAGGTAGAAAGGTTGTTTTAAATAATCTTGTAAGGGAACGGAAGGGAGGTTATTTAAATGTTTAAATAAATGGTGGTTTTCGTTATCGGTAACAAATTGATTAGTGTTTAATAAGTTTGATAAAGATTTTAATTCCTTGAATTTTAAAATCCATAGAGCTTCATAAGGAACCAGGGTATCCTTCTGTTCTGATACCTTTTCTTTTGATGTGCATGTTATTAATAATATAGAGAAGAGAGAAATAAATAGATATTTCATAAGTATATAATTCTAGGGTGTGGTATTGTAAAAATACATATTTGGAAAATGTAAAATTACAAAGAATTGAATTAAAGTTTTAGTAGAAATTTTGATTAGACCAATTGAATTATTTTGCACTGAAGGATAAAAAGAAATGACTTATATGCGATATTATAACTTTTCTATAGTATTATAACTAGGTGAGGGTTGATATGGTCATTTAGGGCTAAAACATAGTACGATCAATTTTCAATGGTAAGTGGAAAATCGATCGTACTATCTTTTAAATTGTAATTTTATATACTCTTCTTATTGAGGTATAGAAGGCAGTATCTATTAATTAACGTACTAGTTTTTTGTATTTGATACGTTTTGGCATAAGGTCACCTCCAAGGCGTTTCTTTTTATTTTCTTCGTATTCAGAGTAACCTCCTTCAAAGAAATATACCTGAGAGTCTCCTTCAAAAGCTAAAATATGAGTACAGATACGATCTAAAAACCAGCGGTCGTGACTAATAACTACGGCACAGCCAGCAAAGTTTTCTAAACCTTCTTCTAGGGCACGTAGTGTATTTACATCAAGGTCATTGGTAGGCTCATCTAGTAATAGTACATTTCCTTCTTCTTTAAGTGTCATAGCAAGGTGTAAGCGGTTACGTTGTCCACCTGATAATGTGGCTACCTTTTTGTTTTGGTCGCTACCACTAAAGTTAAAGCGGCTTAAGTATGCTCTAGAATTCACCTGACGACCACTCATCATGATTAATTCTTGTTCGTCTGAAAAGTTCTGCCAGATCGTTTTTTCAGGATCTATGTTAGCATGGTTCTGATCTACATAAGCTACTTTAGCAGTTTCTCCTACGTTGAAACTTCCTTTATCAGCGTTTTCTTCGCCCATAATCATTTTGAAGATTGTAGTTTTACCAGCTCCGTTAGGACCTATGATTCCTACAATTCCTGCCTGAGGGAGTTTAAAGTTAAGGTCTTCATATAATAATTTATCACCAAAAGCTTTACTTACTCCTGTAGCTTCAATAACATTAGTACCCAAGCGAGGGCCATTAGGAATGAAAATTTCTAGCTTTTCATCAACTTGTTTTTGATCTTGATTTATTAATTTATCGTAATTCTTTAAACGAGCCTTTTGTTTTGTTTGGCGTCCTTTAGCACCTTGTCGTACCCAGTCTAGCTCTCGTTCAAGTGTTTTTTGACGTTTCGAAGCTGATTTTGATTCTTGTTCTAAACGTTTAGATTTTTGGTCTAACCACGATGAATAGTTTCCTTTCCAAGGAATTCCTTCTCCACGGTCTAGTTCTAAGATCCAACCAGCAATATTATCAAGGAAATAACGGTCGTGTGTTACAGCAATTACAGTTCCTTTGTACTGTGCTAGGTGGTGCTCTAACCAGTGTACAGATTCAGCGTCAAGGTGGTTAGTAGGTTCATCTAGTAGTAGTACATCTGGCTCTTGTAATAAAAGACGACATAAAGCAACACGACGTTTTTCTCCACCTGAGAGCACGCCAACTTTTTGATCGGCAGGAGGTGTACGTAGGGCATCCATAGCAATTTCTAGCTTAGTGTCGAGTTCCCAGGCATTTGCAGCGTCTATTTTGTCTTGTAGCTCTGCTTGGCGATCCATTAACTTTTGCATCTTATCAGCGTCCTCGTAATATTCTGGTAGTCCAAAAAGGTCGTTTATCTTGTTGTACTCATCTAGAATAGCTACTGTTTCAGCAGCACCTTCTTTTACGATTTCTAGTACTGTTTTTTCAGGATCTAATTTAGGTTCTTGCTCTAAGTAACCAACCGAGTAGCCGCTAGAAAAAACAACATCTCCTTGGTATTCGCTATCAACACCAGCAATAATTTTTAGTAGTGTTGATTTACCCGAGCCATTAAGACCTAGAATACCAATTTTAGCTCCGTAAAAAAAGCTTAAATAGATATTTTTTAGAACAGGAGTATTACTGCTTTTATACGTTTTAGTGACTCCCGACATGGAGAAGATCACCTTTTTATCATCAGACATAAATAAATTTTTTTGATAAACAAATTTAATAAGAATTGGATAAAACATTCGTAAAATAATACAGGCTACTTCTAGATGTTTTTAGATCAATACCAAATTATAAGACTTAAATAGCTGTTTTAAATGTTAAAAAATTACGTATAAATACTTATATTTTAGATTGTTTAGAAATTTTTAAAATTAAAAATACACTTAACTAAGTATTTATACGTAATTAATACTTATATTTGGTTTTGTACACTTAAAATAAATTCCTTAAAAAACTATAAAGCTATGAAGAGAGTTTACAATCATATATTTTGGATCACTAGTGTTGCTAGTGTATTGTTTTCTTGTAATGGAAAAAAGAAAGAAGTTGTAAAAGAAACAGTTACAGAAAATGCAAAAACTACTATTTTGGATGTGGAGAAGCCACAGTTGAAATTTGGGTTTATCAAATTGACCGATATGGCTCCACTCGCTATTGCTAAAGAAAAAGGTTTCTTTGAGGACGAAGGTTTGTTCGTTTCTGTACAAGCACAATCAAATTGGAAGAACATTCTCGATCGTGTTATTGATGGTCAATTAGATGGTTCTCATATGTTGGCAGGACAGCCTATTGCTGCACAAGCTGGTTTTGGACGCCAAGCAGAATTAGTAACACCTTACTCTATGGATCTTAACGGGAATGGAATTACGGTATCTAATGATGTTTGGAAAAAAATGAAGCCTAACGTAAAGAAAGGTGCTGATGGAAAGCCAATACATCCTATTTCGGCAGAAGCATTAAAACCTGTAATAGAGTCTTATAAGGAAGAGGGAAACTCTTTCAAAATGGGAATGGTATTTCCTGTATCTACACACAACTACGAAATTCGTTATTGGTTAGCAGCAGCAGGTATACACCCAGGTATGTATACTGCTGATAATATTCAAGGACAAGTAGATGCTGATGTATTGCTATCTGTAACACCACCACCACAAATGCCTGCTACTCTTGAGTCGGGAACCATATATGGGTATTGTGTGGGAGAACCATGGAATCAGCAAGCTGTATTTAAAGGTATAGGTGTGCCTGTTACTACAAACTATGATATATGGAAAAATAATCCTGAGAAAGTTTTTGTATTAACTAAGAAGTTTACAGAAAAGTACCCTAATACCACTATTGCTATTACAAAAGCATTAATAAGGGCAGGGAAGTGGTTGGATACACCAGGTAACCGAAAAGAAGCTGTTAAAATATTATCTAAACCAGAATACGTAGGAGCACCAGTAAACGTACTTGAGAATTCTATGACAGGTACTTTCGAATTTGAAAAAGGAGATAAGCGTAAGATGGAAGACTTTAATGTGTTTTATAGACACGATGCGACCTATCCTTTTTACTCGGATGCGGTATGGTTTTTAACACAAATGAGAAGATGGGGACAAATTTCAGAGGCTAAACCTAGTGAGTGGTATGCTCAAAAGGCGAAAGATGTATATAAGCCAGAGATCTGGAAAAAAGCAGCGAAAATGCTTGTAGATGAAGGTAAAATACCTGCTTCTGATATTCCTTCTACTGATGGCTACAAAGCACCAACAACTGATTTTATAGACGGTACTATGTATGATGGTAAAGATCCTATAGGATACATCAATAGCTTCAGTATTGGTAATAAAGACAAATAAATTTAGGGAGTGTTAAATTTTAACACATTAGAGAGGTAAGGGAAAGTTAAAATACTTTCCCTGCTTTCTAGTCATTAGTTGTACTAATTAATTATATCTGAGGTTTGACTTTCTAGACTTGAATATAGCGTGTGTAATTACAATGAAGCATCTTTCCTTAAAACAACAAAAAAAGCAGAAAAAACAAAAACACTTGTATACGAGTTAACAATTCGTATAAGCACTTTAACACTTTCAAAAATAATTTCTAAAAAAAATATTATGGTTGTAACTATTATGAGGTTTACAGGTTTAAGCTTTTTAGAGCCATTAGTAAATCTGTGTATCAAAGAGGATAAAAAAAAATACCTACAAGCACATTTAAAATAGATTATACTTCCAATTATTTCGAGTATAATGTTTTTATTATTATGGAGTTTGGGTGCTCAAAAATTATATAACATAGAGCGTGATTTTAAAATCGAAACTGCTCGTGAAGAAGGAGGGGAAGCTGCAGTAGAATTAGAATTGGCACGTCTTAAAAGTGGAGAAAGTACTGTGAATTCTTTACCCTCTCCTGAAGCTGTCTTAGTTGCTTTTCAAAATCTATGGCAAGATCATCTTGAAATAACAGAAAAAAAAGAGCTTTTTGAGTTGAAAGTGGCTAAAACCAATGAGAAAAGAGCACTTCAGGGGCTCGATTTAATTGAATATACTGGGCGACCTTCATTTATAGATCAAATTTATACCAGTCTTAAAACAGTAGCTTGTGGTTTTTTATTAGCATTATTCTTAGCTGTACCTATAGGAATGGTGTTAGGACTTAGCGAAACCTTACGAAACGCATTTAATTGGCTTATACAAATTTTTAAACCTGTTTCTCCTGTAGTATGGTTTTTATTGGTATACATGATTGTGAAATCCCTTACGCTAAGTTATAAAGGAGATGTGTCTTTTATTATCTCGTTCATTGCAGTGGGTCTTTGTGCTATGTGGGCAACTTTGGTAAATACTACTTTGGGGGTTTCTTCTGTGAATAAAGATTATATTAATGTTGCTAAAGTATTAAACCTAAGTGTTGGGCAAAAAGTATTTAAAATTATTATGCCTTCATCTTTCCCTTTAATATTTACAGGTTTGCGTATTACGGTTTCTGTTGCCTGGATGGTACTTATTGCTATTGAGTTATTGTCTCAGTCTCCTGGTTTAGGAGCTTTTGTGTGGGAGGAATTTCAGAATGGTGCTAATGACTCAAATGCAAAAATAATTGCAGCAATGTTTGTAATAGGAATCATAGGGTTCTTATTAGATCGTATTATGCTATCAGTACAAAAGTTAGTCACTTTTACAGAAGTTTAGCATGACTTTATGCACCCAAAAATTAGTCTCACATTAAATCTAAAAATACTATGGCATATATCGAATTAAAAAATGTATCCAAATATTATGGTACAGGAGATAACCGTATTGAAGTATTAAAGAATATTAACCTAACAATAGAGGAAGGAGAGTTTGTAGCTATAGTAGGTTTTTCAGGAAGTGGAAAAACGACACTTATCAAAATGATTGCTGGGCTAGAGTTTCCTGATGAAGGTGAGGTGCTGTATAAGGGAGAGCAAATTAAAGGACCAAGTCACGAACGCGGACTAATTTTTCAAAATTACTCTCTTTTACCGTGGTTAAGTGTACGTAATAATGTGGGTATAGCTGTTAAAAAGCGTTTTAAAAATTGGGGAGTACCTCAATTAAAGCAGCATATAGAAAAATATGTAAGTATGGTAGGCTTGTCACATGCTATAGATAAGTTGCCAAAGGAGCTTTCAGGAGGGATGCGTCAGCGTGTTTCAGTAACCCGAGCATTGTCTATGAATCCTGATGTGATTCTTATGGATGAGCCATTAAGCGCTTTAGATGCACTTACAAGAGGTACTTTGCAAGATGAAATCTTAGAAATATGGAACAAGGATAAACGTACTGCGTTATTAATTACCAATGATGTAGATGAAGGTATTTACATGGCTGATCGTATTATTCCTTTACGACCAGGTCCTAAAGCTACATTGGGTCCTGAGTTTAAAATAAACATCGAAAGACCACGAGATAAAACAGCTCTTAATAGTGATGATAATTTCAAAAATATCCGTAACGATATCACAAATTACCTGATAAAAATAGGAGAGGAACGACATAAAAAAGTGAGTAACGAATATGTATTGCCTGACTTGAAACCGATTCCTAAGGGGAAATTATTTCAGGGATCTAAAGTTTAAATACGTATTCCTTTGGGGTACTGTTGCCATTCGTATCAAGAAAGGAACGTTACAATATTCTACAATTAATACTATCTTAAAATGACATCAAAAATTACTAATAATGGGCTGTTTTCTGACAAATATATGTTAGATATTACAGGGCTCAATAAAACCTATCCTACTCCTAATGGTGATTATGTAGTGTTAGATGATTTGGATTTGAAAGTAAAACACGGTGAGTTTATATCTATAATAGGGCATTCGGGTTGTGGTAAATCTACATTGCTTACAATGATTGCGGGGCTTAATGAAATTTCTAAAGGAACAATTATAGCTGATAACAAAACTGTGAAAGGAGCAGGGCCTGATCGAGCAGTGATTTTTCAGTCTCCTAGTTTGCTACCTTGGCTCTCCGCTTATGATAATGTAATGCTTGGTGTAGAGCAGGTTTTTGCACATGGAACTAAGAAAGATCGTGATGATATAGTGAAATATTATTTAGCAAAAGTAGGGTTGGAAGATGATATGCATAAACGTGCTAAAAATATGTCACAAGGAATGCAACAGCGTGTAGGTATTGCAAGGGCATTTGCTCTTAAGCCTAAAGTGTTATTATTAGATGAACCTTTTGGAATGTTGGACTCTTTAACAAGAGGTGAGTTACAAGATGTACTTGTGGAAGTATGGAATCAGGAAAAAATTACGGCATGTATGATCACTCATGATGTCGATGAGTCAATTTTGCTTGCTGATCGTGTTATTATGATGACATCAGGAC
>CAYYNF010000116.1:0-7260 GCA_964472695.1 uncultured Flavobacteriaceae bacterium | reverse complement strand
ATTATTACGATAACGGTATGGTAAGCCAAGAAGGTAGTTTTATGAATGGTAAATTACAGGGTACTTGGGTGTCTTTCGATCAGAATGGAGAAAAGTCAGCAGAGGGAATTTATGATAAAGGGGTAAAAGTTGGTACTTGGTACTTCTGGAAAGGAGATAAATTATCTGAAGTAACTTATAGTAATAATCAGATCAAAAAAGTAGTTAGCTACAACAAAACAAGTCAAGTAGCCTTAAAATAACCTCACTACAAAATGAAAAATTATATATGAAAACGTCTTTATCTTATGATAAGACGTTTTCTATTTTTTAGGATAATGTATTAAAGCAGACATAAATCATACTTATTGTATCAGGAATATTCACTCAATTACACCAATCGAATATGATACGATTTGTAGATTGATTCGATCAGTATAACAGTAATAGAAAAGAAATAATACGGATCTGTCAATTATATTGATCCTATATTTCCAGAAGGACTCCTCCTATCCTAATGTAATACCAGTTGAAAAGTTATAATATCACATATGAGCATTTATTCATACGACAAATAATAATTCAATTAGTATAATTTAATCTAAGAATGAAGTTAGCGGACTACTAGCTTCGGCAGCTTTACGTATAGGAGCTAGTTTAGCCTCATAAGCTATGCGTCCTGCCTCAACAGCCATTTTAAAAGCTTTCCCCATTGCTACAGGATCCTGAGCTACCGCAATAGCTGTATTCACAAGTACAGCATCAGCCCCTAGTTCCATAGCGTAAGCAGCATGAGAAGGAGCTCCGATACCCGCATCAATAATTACAGGTACGTTTGATTGTTCGATTATAATTTCTAGAAAATCCATTGTTTTCAGTCCCTTATTACTTCCTATAGGAGCCCCCAAAGGCATTACACATTGTGTCCCTACTTCTTCGAGACGTTTACATAATACAGGGTCTGCGTGAATATAAGGCATTACAATAAAACCTAGTTTTACCAACTCTTCAGCAGCTTTTAAGGTTTCTATAGGATCTGGTAATAAATATTTCGGATCAGGATGAATTTCTAATTTTACCCAATTTGTTTCCAGAGCTTCACGCGCCATCTGTGCAGCGAATATCGCTTCTTTTGCATCACGTACCCCTGATGTATTTGGTAGTAAATTAATATGCTTATGTTTTAAATGTTTTAAGATATCATCCTGTTGGTTATTTACTTCAACACGCTTTAAAGCAACTGTTACTAATTCACTTCCCGAAGCTACTAATGCTTCTTCCATCAAAGCAGAGGATTTAAATTTTCCTGTTCCCGTGAATAAACGGGAACTGAATTCTTTATCTGCAATTTTTAAACTCATATTATATAATATTTCCCTTGTTATGACCTCTTAATTAAAAGAAGTTTCTATTTGTGTTATTTTAGTTCGTATTTCAGAGACTGAAATTCCTGTTAACATTCCCGATACAGCAATATTAGATAAACCTGTTTTAACAATTGTTGGTACATCAGTCAGTAAAATACCTCCAATACCTACCACAGGTAGCTGATGTCCATTTTTAAGTAATTGCTCTGTTATGTTAAGGAACCCTTCTTTCCCTAATATAGGGCTTAGTTTTTTCTTAGTCTTTGTAAAACGATAAGGACCAACTCCTAAGTAATCGACACCATTGTTAATTTGGTAGCAACAGTCTTCAAAACTATTGGCAGTACCTCCTATAATAGCTTCTTCTCCAAGTTGTTTTCGGGCTTCAGTGGCATTAATATCAGTAAGTCCTAGGTGTACTCCATCAGCTTGTGACTCACCCGCTACACCTATGTTATCATTAATAATTAAAATCGCACCATTATCATTACAAATTTGTCGAACTTCTTTTGCTGCTTTCAAATAGTCAATAATTGACACTCCTTTAAGGCGTAACTGTACCCACTTTCCTCCTGCTTCTGTTACTTTAATAATATTATCTATATGTTCGATAATACTATTTCCCTGAGAGATATATTGGGTGTATGTCTTTGGTAAACTTTTCATAATATAACTGAAAGGTATTATATATGCTATCTTTAATTCTGTTTGTAACTAAGTTATTTACTTTCTAAAGCTTCCTAATAATTCCTTACTACTCCCGAGATATTTTTCTGTAAATCGTTTGGCTCGGAAACAACTTTTTAACAAAGGAAAACCGAGTGCCAATTGTGCAGCAATAGCACTTGAAAGCACACAGCCACTACCATGCTTTGGATATATCGGCTTTAACTTGGGGTTCATTGTATATATTTTCCCTTCTTTAGTATAAAGATAATCCTTCCCTATTAGTGTTTCATTATGCCCTCCTTTCAAGAAAAGATTCGTTTTAGCTTGTATTGATTTAATAGTTGTTTCAATATCTTTATCAGGGAATAATGCTTGAATCTCAATGTAATTAGGAGTTAACATATAGATCTTTTCGAGTACCTTTAAGAAGGTTTCTTCATCAAAGTTATGTTGAAAGTCATAGTTCGTAGAACTTTTTAACACTGGATCTAGAACAATTTTGATATTAGGGTTAAATGAACACATTAGTTCAATTAGTTCCTCAAGCATTTTCCAACTTTCGACAATTCCAATCTTTACTATCTCAATAGGAAAACGTTTAAAAAGCACTTCTGTTTGCTTTTTTACGAGTTCGAGATCTGTCCATATACAGTCGAAAAAGTCTACATCAGTTTGAATCGTATTTGCAGTAATTACCGAAATTCCCTGACATTTTGAAGCCTCAAAAGTTTTAATATCTGCCAGTACTCCAGCTCCTCCAGAAGGATCAAAGCCTGCTATAGAAAGTATATAGGGTCTTTTTTTCATAATTATTAACTAAATAAATCTTGAATAGTTTCTTTAGACAGTGACTTTACAAAACTCTCATCTGTTTGGATTATATCATTAGAAATTTGCTTTTTCTCTTTCTTTACCTTAAACATATTAACCTTGTAAATTAGTGTATTGTCTTTTCATTGAAATGATCTAATACGACTTTAAATCTTGTATAAAAATCCAAAAATAGAAGGAGCACTTTCTCTGTTTTTAAATTTTGATAAAAATAGAGAAAATGCTTTTTATGTTCACTTAAAAGATCTTAAAACTACACCTATTGATTACTATCTAGTAATATCATGTATAATTCTAGATTAACCCTGCTCGTTTTAATAATGCGTTATTTGTAGGTTTTCGTTTTGCAAAATTCAAATACAACTTTTCAGGATGTACAATTCCACCTTTTTCTAGAATCTCTGTTTTGAATCGGGTTGCAGTTTCCTTATCAAAAATACCTGCTTGCTGGAAAATAGAAAAAGCATCCGCATCTAAAACCTCAGCCCATTTATAAGAGTAATACCCTGAAGCATATCCTCCCTGAAAAATATGACTAAAAGACGTACTCATAATATTTTGAGATACGTCAGGATATAGTTGAGTAGAGCCAAAAGCCATTTTCTCAAATTCTTTTACGGAGTAATTTTCATGATCAGGTGCATTATGCCAAGCCATATCCAACATTCCAAAACTTAACTGACGTAAAGTAGCGATTCCTTCCTGAAAACTTGCCGTAGCCTTTATATTATCAATATACTCCATTGGAATCAAGTCCTGAGTTTGGTAATGATATGCAAAAAGCATTAAAGCTTCCTTTTCATAACACCAGTTTTCAAGAATTTGACTTGGTAATTCTACAAAATCCCAGAATACACTAGTCCCTGACAAACTAGGATAAGTAGTACGTGCTAACATCCCGTGTAAGGCATGTCCGAATTCATGAAATAATGTAGTAAGCTCATTAAAGGTTAATAATGAAGGGGTACTCTCCGTAGCTGGAGTAAAATTACAAACTATAGAAACATGCGGACGATGGTCCTTCCCATTTTGTACTTTTTGAGACTTGTAGGAAGTCATCCATGCACCGGCTCTTTTCCCTGGTCGTGGATGAAAATCGGTATAAAGTAATGCTACAAAATTACCTTTATCATCAGTAACATCATATACTTTTACATCATCATGGTATACCTCTACCTCAGTATTTTCTGCAAATGAAAGTCCAAATAAACGGTTCGAAATTTCAAATACACCTTTTAAAGAAGCATCTAACTGAAAATAGGGTTTTAACAACTCCTCACTGAAATTAAACAATTTTTGTTTTAACTTTTCTGTATAATAAGATGCATCCCATTTTTCTAAAACCTCAATACCATCGATCTCCTTAGCAAACTGCGAAAGACGATCAAATTCTTTTTGAGCAGCAGGTTTAGCTTTCTGAAGTAAATCTTCTAAAAAGAGATTTACATTTTCTGCACTTTGTGCCATACGCTCTTCTAGTACAAAATGAGCGTGAGAGTCAAAGCCTAATAAGTTCGCTCGTTGCTGACGCAAAGTAACAATCTCCTTAATCAGATGCTCATTATTATAATCATTATCCTTAAAAGCTCTTTGTCCAAATGCTAATGATAACTCCTTTCTCAAGTCTCTATTATCTGCATATTGCATAAAAGGTACATAACTAGGATAATCCAATGTAAATACCCAACCTTCTTTTTCCTTAGATACTGCTTGTGCTTTAGCCGCTTCTTTAACATTTTCAGGAAGTCCTTTTAAATCTAATTCATCCGTAATGTGTAGAAAATAGTTGTTGGTGTCTGCCAAAAGGTTCTGACCAAATTTTAAGCTTTTCGCTGATAAATCTTTGTCAATCTCCCTAAGTTTTACTTTATCTTCCTCAGAAAGCAAAGCTCCATTACGTGTAAAAGACTTGTAGTGTTTTTCTAATAAGGTGGTTTGTTCCTCATTTAATTCTAATACGTCCTTTTGCTCATATACTGCTTTTACACGTGTAAATAAGGCTTCGTTTAGGGTAATATCATTTCCAAATTCTGACAATAATGGTGAAATTTCATTTGCAATTTGCTGTATTTCATCATTAGTTTCAGCACTATTAAGATTAAAAAATATACTTGAAATTCTAGATAACTGTTCCCCACTATACTCTAAAGATTCGATGGTATTTTCGAAACTAGGTTGCTCTGGATTCTCTACAATCTGACTTATTTCTTCTTTAGCCAATTTGATAGCTTCAATAAAGGCTTCGTGATAATGCTTATTTTCAATCTGACGAAAAGGAGCTTCGTCAAATGTTTGTAACAAAGGGTTATTCATAAATTGTAAACTTTATAAACAAATATAACTAGGAGATGTGTAATTTTGGGCATACTATACCACTATAGATTATTAAATTTGCATTTCAAAAATAGCACTATGAACTGGATATATATGATCGATTTATTTGGGACAGCCGTATTTGCTGTTTCAGGAGTACTCACAGCCATTCAAAAAAAGTTTGATCTTGTAGGTACTTTAATTATAGGTTTTGTTACAGCTATTGGTGGTGGTACACTCCGTGATCTATTTATAGGGCGTTCTCCTGTTGGATGGCTTAATGACCGCTCTTATTTCCTAGTGATCGTTACCGCTTATATATTTACCTATATATTCAAGAATAAGATCATTAAACTCAAAAAAAGTATGTTCTTATTCGATACTATAGGAATTGGAGTCTTTACGATTATTGGAATACAATTGGCTATTGCTAAAGGTCTATTCATAGAACACTCATTACTTATGGGAGTAATTTCAGCTTGTTTTGGTGGGGTTATTCGAGATGTACTTACCAACGAAATTCCATTAATTTTCAGAAAAGAAGTATATGCTTCTGCTTGTTTATTTGGGGGGATTATTTATGTAATACTCGACAAAGTGTGTGTTTATGACAACCTTAATTTATTAATATCAATGCTATCTATAACCTTATTAAGGTATTTCTCTATTAAATATTCATGGTCATTGAACTTCGGAAACAACTAATGCTATTCCTCTTGCAGTTGGCATAAAATCAAAACACCTCAAGATTTCATTTGAATCTTGAGGTGTTTTTTATTGATATTTAAGAATTGCTCTAAGGCAAAAATTAGTATCTGTAATATTCTGGTTTGAAAGGACCTTCTACATTTACTCCTATGTAATCAGCCTGATCCTTACGTAGTTCTTCTAGCTCTACTCCTAAACGCTCTAAATGTAATTTAGCTACTTTTTCATCTAACTTCTTAGGTAACATATACACTTTATTTTCATAAGCATCAGTATTTGTCCATAACTCTATCTGTGCTAAAGTCTGATTTGTAAATGAGTTACTCATTACAAAACTAGGATGTCCTGTTGCACAACCTAAGTTTACTAAACGTCCTTCAGCCAGTACTATTATGTCATTTCCTTCAACAGTATACTTATCTACCTGAGGTTTGATTTCATCTTTTGTCTCCCCATAATTTGCATTCAACCAAGCCATATCGATTTCATTATCAAAATGCCCAATGTTACAAACAATAGTTTTGTCTTTCATAGCACGGAAATGCTTTTCCTGAATGATATCTTTATTTCCTGTAGTAGTGATTACAATATCAGCATTAGGGATAATCGTTTCCATTTTCTTTACTTCGTAACCGTCCATTGCTGCTTGTAGTGCACAAATTGGATCAATTTCGGTAACGGTAACAATAGCACCTGCACCACTAAATGAAGCTGCTGTTCCTTTCCCTACATCACCATAACCAGCTACTACCACACGTTTACCTGCGAGCATAATATCTGTAGCTCTACGTACTGCATCTACAGCACTTTCTCGGCATCCATACTTATTATCAAACTTAGACTTCGTTACAGAGTCATTTACGTTAATAGCAGGAATTGGAAGTGTTCCATTTTTTACACGCTCATACAGACGGTGTACACCTGTTGTTGTCTCTTCTGAAAGTCCTTTAATTCCCTCTACTAGATGTGGGTAACGATCCAAAACCATATTAGTTAAATCTCCACCATCATCTAAAATCATATTCAAAGGTTTTTTATCCTCTCCGAAGAATAAAGTTTGTTCAATACACCAGTCAAACTCCTCTTCATTCATTCCTTTCCAAGCATATACAGGAACCCCTGTTTGAGCAATAGCTGCCGCTGCTTGATCCTGTGTAGAAAAAATATTACAACTACTCCAAGTAACTTCTGCTCCCAAAGCAGTTAAAGTTTCAATAAGTACCGCTGTTTGAATGGTCATGTGAAGGCATCCTGCAATACGTGCCCCTTTTAATGGTTGCTCATCTTTATACTCTTCACGTAATGACATCAATCCAGGCATTTCTGCCTCTGCCAATTCAATTTCTTTGCGTCCCCAGTCTGCTAAAGAAATATCTTTAACTTTGTAAGGGAC
>CAYYNF010000115.1:3034-7341 GCA_964472695.1 uncultured Flavobacteriaceae bacterium | reverse complement strand
ACCTAAAGGTATTGACACCCCTACTTGTGTTGTACTCACCCCTGGTATATATAACTCTGCCTACTACGAACACTCTTTCTTAGCTAAAGGTATGGGGGTTGAGCTAGTTGAGGGGCGAGACTTATTTGTTGAGAACGACTTCGTATACATGAAAACAATTAGAGGTCCAAAACGTGTAGATGTTATTTATAGACGTATAGATGACACCTTTTTAGACCCAGAAGTCTTTAATAAAGACTCGGTACTAGGAGTACCTGGCATCTTCAGAGCTTATCTAAAAGGAAATGTATGTTTAGCAAATGCACCTGGTACAGGGGTAGCTGACGACAAAGCTGTATATACTTATATGCCTGAAATCATAAAATACTACCTAGGAGAAGATCCTATACTAAACAACGTACACACCTACCACTGTAGTCGTCCTAAGGAACTTAGTTATATACTCGAAAATATAGAAAAACTAGTTATTAAACCTGTAGACGAAGCAGGGGGGTATGGTATATCTATAGGAAACCAATTAAGTAAAGCCGAAATAGAAACTTTGAAAACAACTATAAAGGCTAACCCTAGAAAATATATAGCACAACCTATTATGTCATTATCAGTACATCCAACTTATATTGAAGATAATGAATCTTTTGAACAAAGACATGTAGACCTAAGAACCTACAGCTTACTAGGAAAAGACACTAGCTTCACCCTTAAAGGAGGACTAACAAGAGTAGCACTTAAAAAAGGAAGTTTAATCGTAAACTCTTCACAAGGAGGAGGCTCAAAAGATACTTGGGTACTAAAAAAATAAAATTATGTTAGCAAGAGTAGCCAATAATTTATTCTGGATGGGACGCTATATTGAAAGAGCTGAGCATGTTGCTCGCTACCTACAGGTAAACTACTTCTCATCACTGGATGCCTCTCATAACTTTTCTCATTCAAAACAGTTCGTTTTGAATTCTTTACAATTTATGGTAGGAGATCCCAACAAAGAAAAAAAAGTACTTGATGTAGAGGAAGTACTATACAATATCGGTTTAGACGAAGAGAAACCTTATTCTTTATTACAATGTATAAAACAAGCTCGACTGAACGCTAGCAGTGCTAGAGATCTAATTTCTACAGAGCTATATGAAACAATAAATAATCTATATCACTTTGTTGTAAACTATTCAAGTGACCACTTTATAAAAAGTGGACTATATGATTTCACTAGTACACTCATTGACTTCACAACTATTATAAAGGCAAAAATTAATAGTACATTAATTTATGATGAGGTCTACACCATGATTTCCCTTGGAATTGAACTCGATAATGCCACACAAGTCATCCGTATTATTAATGCCAAATATAATGACATCGTATTTTTAAATAATTACGAACAAACGGGTGCTATCAATCCTTCTAAAGAAGAATGGAGTACGTTACTAAAGTGTCTTAAATCATATGATATGATGAATCGATACCTAAAACGTAACCCCCGAAATATTGATATTTTGGACTTTCTAATTCTAAACCCAATATGTCCCAATTCGGTCATCAATAGCCTAGATAAGATTTCTAAGTTGTTCAAAACACTATCTATTGAAGAGCACAATGATAGATCCTCAATAAACTTCCACATCGACAAAGTATACAACAAATACAAATACATGTCGGTAGATCGTATCGAAAAAGGATTTCAAGAATTTATTGACACAATCTTTAATGAATTAGTATTTATTAGCAAACAACTAGAAACTAAATATTTCAATTACTAATACCAATTGAGTTATTATTTGGTATATAAATAACAATTAGATTGGATTAATTTAAAGAAAAACACCTAAAATTAACTTTAGGTGTTTTTTTTGATTTAGATTGCAATACTATTACAGGTTAGTACGTTTATTAAGAGAAAACCTATACCAGTTATTATCTATAAACCAACCCCTAAGAATTAATCAAGAAAATGAAGTTCTATGAAAAAACTAGTATTACTTATCTGCTTAATTTTTACACAAGCTATTAGCTTTGCTCAAGAAATTTCTGGAATTAAAATTTCCAATGAAAAACGTAACGAGCAAATTTTTATTAAAAATAAAGCTCGTATTGAATTAAAAACTCGGAAAGGAGTAAAAATATCAGGACGTTACAAAATAATAGATGCTGAAAACATCATTATTAAAGGGCAAAAACTGCATATTAACAACATTAGAAAAATCAAAAAAAATCCACTTGGTGCTTCAATAGCTACAACATCAATTTGCTTTATTGGATCGGCAGTCGTAGCAGCAGGTAGTATTGTTTCCTCAAAAGTAAGTGGTCGAAAAAACAGGTTAGTAGGGCTAGCACCCGCCGCATTACTTGCTTATACCGGAATTAAATCCCCCAATATTCTGAAAGGGTATCGCAAATCGGGATGGAAATTTGAGATTGTAGGAGTTCCTCAAAAAAAAGAAAAAAAGAAACCATTAGCCAAACTAAAACAAAGCTTAAATTTATAATAGTAGCTTAGCTCGTATAACGAGTTAAGCTACTATTATAGCTATCTACCTCTGCCTCCTACCCCCATTCCACCTCTTCTTCTAGGTGCTGATGATTCTTGTACTCTTTCTCGTCGATTTACAGCCCTTAACTTCTCTGCTGATTTTTGTATTTGTTCATTAGCTTTAGCCAACAGAGCTTGTTTATAATCACGTCTAATAAATCCTTCTGGAGCATTTTCTAGGATTCCTTTAAGCTCCTTAGCAGCTTCCCCTCTACTCCTATTAGAAGAAGAAAGCGAAGGTTTCATTGCTCTTTCTAACCTAGGTATTTCACTTCGTAAAATTTGACTATAAGCATTATCTGCATTGAATACTTTTTGTTGCTTCTCCTCTCTAGAAAGAATATGAGCTGGAACATGAGGTAATAAATCTTTAAGCTTAGCAATTGCCTCAAACCTTTCCGATGCAGTACTTCTATTAGAACCATTGTCATTAATTACTGATTCTAAACTCATTATATCTGTTATAGCTCGGTTAGAAGCATATTCTATCGCTCGCTCACAGTTTCCCTTGAAGTCTGGTTCTAAGTTCCTTTTAACAGAATCTGTTAACAACCCTCTTAGTCTTGTTGCTGCACCTAATACATCTTTAGTAGTGGAATCTCTCGAGATAATCGTACTATAAAGTTTTTTTATTTCATCTACGTCTTTCGACTTTTGATTACCAATACGACGAATCGCCTGATCAGCCTGCTGTAAATGAAATTGTTTATCCTGAGGACTTATTACACTATCTGGAATCTTTGTTAAAGTATCCTTTAATAAATTTGCCGCATTCACTACAGATCTATCACTAGCTTGAGGGTCATTAATAGTATCTCGATATTTATCGAATTGCTGCATCATTTCAACAAGCCCTTCATTAGCTCTACTTTGAGCAACAAATCTTTCCTGTGGTGAAAGTGCATCTTCTGGAAGTTTGCTTAAAGCATCATGTAATTTAACCTTTGCTTCTAAAACTTTTTCTGAGTCTGTAAATTGTGATGTAATTACATCTTGTAATTCATTGATATCCCTTTTCGCTTTAGACTGTTCTTCTGGAGATAGTGATGCCTGCTCAGTAGCCGAAGAAGATTGAATTTTTCTAGAAGTACGTCGAATAACTGTTTTAGCCAATTCAGATAACCTGGCACTCTCTTCAGGGGCTATTGACGACCTATTTTCTTTCAAAGTCTCTAATAAGACTTTTGCAGCCGCAAGACGTGTTTCTGGTGTAAGAGATCTATGACTAGCTATCGTTTCATTCGTCTTCAGTAGATTATCCACCTCCTCTTTCTTATCCATCCTTAGGACAAATTCTTTTGCAAACAGCTTATTTTGTTCATACTGACTCTTTTTTTCTTCATATTTTTCAGGATAGCGAAATTTTAAATTAGATAGTTCTCTTAGAAAATCTCCTGCGTGCTTATGTGCTAGCTTAGGGTTGCTTGCTAAATTTTCAAGCATACCATCATGACTCTGCGATATACTACTTAAGATTTTATCTAAACGCTTATCACTCTTCGTACTTTTTCCTCTATCAGCTTCGGATACTGGTGCTGCTCTCCTTTGCTCTGGGCTTGGCACTGTTTGTTGCGGTGCTGGTGCTGGTCTTCTTTGCTCTGGACTTGGCACTGTTCGTTGCGGTGCTGGTACTTGTCTTCTTTGCCCTGGACTTGGCACTGTTCGTTGCGGTACTGGTGCTGCTCTCCTTTGCTCTGGACTTGGCACTGTTCGTTGCGGTGCTGATGCTGCTCTCCTTTGCTCTGGGCTTGGCACTGTTTGTTGCGGTGCTGGTGCTGGT
>CAYYNF010000115.1:0-2934 GCA_964472695.1 uncultured Flavobacteriaceae bacterium | reverse complement strand
CTTCTTTGCTCTGGTGTAACCCTCCTTTGAGTATTTATTGAAATTACTCGTTCAGCTAATTTAGATAGTTGATCCCTCTCCTGAGGAGACATATTTCCTTCATACCCCTCTGTTTGTAAATTTTTCACCAAATATTGTGCAGCCTGAATACGCTCTTCTATTGAAACTGTTTTGTTAGTAAGAATATCATAATTTGTTCGAATGCCCTCTTCAATAGCTTTTGTTTCAGCCGATTCTTGAGTAATCAATCGGTCTGCCAATCTCTCATGCTCTAAGAAATCATCCTTAAATTTTTCATAAGTCTGAGGGTAAGAACGCTTTAATTCACCTAATTTTTTCTTAAAATCTTTTGCATGTTCAAGTGCCCTAGCCGGAACAACTTGTTTTAATAGCATTTCGTTTCTTTGTCTCTTTATATCACTTAATAAACTACTTACACTAGGCTTCTGAGCTCTAGCTGTAGTTTGTGCACTAGTAACTTTTTCTGAATTATCCACCGTACTTTCATAAGGAGGAGGTGGACCTAGTGGACTTGATGTAGCACTTTGTGTACGTGGTTGTTGTTGTACAGTTCTTTGTAAATGATCCACTGTACTTTCATAGGAAGGTGGCGGTCCCTCTAAACTTGATGTAGTTCTTTGTGTACGTGATTGTTGTTGTGCCGTTCTTTGTAAATGATCCACCGTACTTTCATAGGAAGGTGGCGGTCCTTGTGGGCTTAATGTAGTTCTTTGTGTACGTGATTGTTGTTGTGCCGTTCTTTGTAAATGATCCACCGTACTTTCATAGGAAGGTGGCGGTCCTTGTGGGCTTAATGTAGTTCTTTGTGTACGTGATTGTTGTTGTGCAACTGTCCTACTCTTACCTGCTTCAATACGTGCCTGCATCCTTCCCAAAGATTCTTCCAAACTACTAACGGCTCTTCTCTCTGCAGGAGTAGAGGGGCTACGAAGTAAAGGATATGTTTCTTGTTGCAATCTCTGTAAAGCCGAAAATCCCTCTTGAAACCTAGTAATTCTTGCTGCAGTGTTAACATATTTATTTCTATCCTCTCGAGAAAGCTCTACATTAGGCACCTTAGGAATTGCTGCTAACTCCTGTTCAATACTGGTACTTTCTTCTCTTAGATGTTTTAATAAATCGTTAAATCGACGGGCATAATTATCTTGAATAGGTCGCAATGCAGTATTTAGTAATGATACATCTATCTCGCTGTGTACTTCCTGTGGTGTTAGCCTTGGCACATTCCTCTCTAAATCAGATAAAAATGAACTTCTATTAGCGTTAAGACTAGTTATTTGGCTTTGTAAAATTTGGCTTTGTAATTGATTATTTCTTGGATTTTTAAGTTGTATTTGTGCCTCAGCAATGGCTTGATCTGTTAAAGAAATAATATGAGCCATTTGGTTAATTTGATGGTAACTCAATCGTTCCGTTCTCGCTGTAGCTACTCTTAATTGCTCCCCATAATGTAGTACTTTAAAAGATAAAGCTTGCCTTTCAGCACTAACCTCTCCTCGCTCACCGCTACTCGCATTGCCTCTGTCCCTTGCCATAGTTAAAAAATATTATCAATACAAAATAAGGAGCTTTAAAACTACCTCCCCCTCTAATTAATAATAATTAAAAACTATCTGAAAACAAACACAAACGAGCTGTTTTCAATAAAACATGATTTAAGATCAGCGAAATATCACATTTATTGTTTTCGTCTTACTGTACTTCCTTTTGTATGTGAATGGACTGATGAATCAAATGAAGCCCTACTAGTCATCAAATTATGTACACTACGATCCAATGCACCTATTACTTCAGTCGATTTATCCAATACCATCTTCCTATAATAAGATTTCATAGCATCTTGCGACACTTCTCCTAACATACGCTGTAGATCCTTAGCGGCTTGAAGACGTACTGTTGGTGAATTACCCATTTCATCCCTAAGTATAGCATACTGTTCACCAATTTTATTGATCAAATCCGATTCATCTTTTGAGGGTCTTTCTGAAGGTCTTACATATGGTGCTATTTCTTTAATAGTACTATTAGCTAATTTCTTAAGATCATCTAATACCTTTACTGGTTTTTCTAATTGATTAGGATAATGTTGTTCTAATCTGCGTAACCTCCTCTGCAATGCCTTAGCGGCATTTAGTTTTTGAATAGGTAACAAACTATCATATGTTATTTGTATCTCTGCTTCATCAATACTCTCTAATAAAGACTCTAAACTTTGTACGGAGGAAGACCGAGTGGATGATGATGACTCAAAAGAATAATCTGAACCTAATTCATATGAAGAAGTACGTGACAATTGACCATCCTCTGAAAAATCTTGAGAATATGAAGATCGCTGTGAACCTAATTGACTTCCAATTTGGCTACTACTCATTAGATCTAGTCTAGGGTCTCTTAACTTATTTAACTCCCTTCTTACATCAGGTGATAATTGTGATAGTTCCGCTTCAGACATAGAAATTGCAGCTCTCTTTAGCCTGTTGTAAAAACGTTTTTGAAAAAATTCAAGATCTGCTTTCTTACTTTCTAATTTTTCAATTTTTTTTAATAATTGATTATCTTTTGATGCAGTAGTTTTTGATTTAATATTTGTTAATTTAGACTCTAATCTTGATATGAGTTCTTTAGACACTTTAACCGCACCAATCATTTTACTTAGGTCACTAGAATCAAAAGAAGATTTTTTTAAAGCCACCTCATCTAAAGCGTCTAATTCTAGTATTTTTTTAGAAGCTCGTTTTAATAAACCTTTAGTACTTTGTGATTTCGATTGACTAGACTGAGCTTTCCCTTTATTCCTTTCTAATAATTCTTGAAATGTCCCTTTTAACCAATCTAATCTTTTTCCCATAACTTAAAACAATTTTTAGTTATAAGAGACCTGTAATACAAAAAATCAAAAAAGGAGATTTATAC
>CAYYNF010000114.1:0-7398 GCA_964472695.1 uncultured Flavobacteriaceae bacterium | reverse complement strand
GAGAAAAAACATCTGATAGTTTTCCTGCTAGTTACTATATTATTTCTTGTTTATTTTTATTACGGAGGAATTATATACTTAAGGTATAGTGTCTTATTCTTAGTGGTACTATCTATGATTTTATTAAGGAACATAAAATGCAGTTTGCCTTTAATTGTTCTGATTTATATATCATTAAATCATTTTACTATGAATAAAACAGTTATTAAGCAAGGGCGTAATTTCTTTGGTAATTATTCAGTTGATACACACATCGGTATTCGTAGACTTGTTCATGGTAATACAAGTCACGGAAAACAATTTATAGATTTCCGTTTACGTGATATTCCTTTGGAGTATTATCATTATAATAGCCCTATTGGTAATGCATTTAGTCACTTACAGTTTAAATGTGAAAAAGGAGTTCCTTCGCGAAATGTAGCTATTCTAGGATTAGGTGTTGGTCAGACTCTAGCCTATGGGGATTATAACCAAAATTTCGATTTGTTTGAAATTAATCCAGCTATTATCGAAATAGCTAAAAATCGTAAGTATTTTACCTATTTAAGGAACACAAAAGCAAATTATAAGATATATCAAGGTGATGCTCGAATTGAAATGAAAAGACATATTCGTGATAATACTTATGATCTTATACTAGCAGACACTTTTATTTCAGATAATATACCTACACATTTAATAACCAAAGAAGCGATAGAGTTGTACTTGCAAAAATTAAAACCCGACGGGGTATTGGTACTACATATTTCTTCGAGATTTATAAATTTAGAACCGATGCTTACTAAATTGGTAGCGTTAATAGGAGGTGGAGTTACTGCTATAGTGAGAGATGATAAAACAGGAGGGGTTCTTGATATTTACTCATCAAGCTATTGTGTACTGATAGCAAAACAAGACGCTGATCTTTCATATTTTGATAATTTAGGCTGGAGGAAGCCACAAACCAATGACTTTGTTAAACCTTGGACAGATGATTATTCTAACATTATATTTTCGTTGTTCTGATATTATTTGGTGGGGAATATTAGGTATATAAAAGAAAAAAAGCGACATAAATGCCGCCTTTGATGTTTTCACAACGGAATAATCCTTATTGTGAATTGCTTTTAATTTTGTGCTACAAATATAAAGTTATTTTATGCTTTTCAAAACAAAATATTAGGTGTTAAATGTTAATTTTTTATTGATATCTAAATATTATAGGTTACATCTTTATTATTTGTGATTATATCGATTTTCTGTATAATGTTTATGAAGTTCAAACAGCTTTCTACTAAAAAGTAGTTAATTGTAAGAAATTTACATAACATGAAAAAGATACTAGGACTTGATATTGGTACTAACTCAATAGGATGGGCATTGCTCAATCGTGATATAAAGCAGAATACTGTAAACATAGAACAAACAGGTGTACGTGTGATTCCAATGGATCATGGTGAATTGAATAAATTTAATTCAGGGGTTGTAGAATCAAAGACTGCTAAACGTACTGAATCTAGGAGTGCTCGTAAAATATACGCCCGCACACGGTTACGTAGGGAACGTATGCATAGGGTATTACATGTTCTTGGTTTCTTGCCACAGCACTATATAAATGCTATTGATTTCGAAGATAGAAAAGGACAGTTTAAAAATGGTATAGAAACCAAGTTGAATTACCATAGACCTTCAAATGGAGAGAAGTATCAGTTTTTGTTTCAGGATAGTTTTATTGAAATGCTCACTGAGATACAAAAGAAACATCCTAATTTGAAAGTACCGTATGATTGGACTTTGTACTATTTGCGTAAAAAAGCCCTAAGCGACAAAATCACTAAGGCTGAATTGGCTTGGATTCTTTTGAATTTTAACCAGAAAAGAGGGTATTATCAATTACGTGGCGAAGAGCAAGAAGAACAGGGGGGAAAGAAGAAAGTTTTTGAACAGCTTGAGGTAGCAACTATTACGCCTACCGATGAACATAAAAAAGGAAAGCCTTTATACGCTATACAATTTGCTAACGGTTGGGAGTATGATAAGCTTACCGATAAGCCTAAAGAATGGTTTGTAGGACAGCAATGTGAATTTATCGTGACTACTTCCATACAAAAAGATGGTTCTGAAAAAAGAAGTTTTAATAAAGTGAAAAAAGATGATTGGATTGCCATTAAGAAAAAGAAAGAAGGTGAAATAGAGGCTTCAGGAAAAACCGTAGGAGCATATATTTTTGATAGTTTATGTGAAGCTCCTACAGAAAGGGTGAAAGGGAAGTTGATAAAAACTATAGAGCGTAAATTCTATAAACAAGAACTATTAAAAATTCTTAAAAAACAAGCCAAGTTTCATGAAGAATTTCAAGATAAAAACTTATTACAACAAGCGATTGCCGAGCTATATCCTAAAAATGTAGCTCACCGAAGTGTGTTGCAACGTAAGGACTTAATTCACTTGTTACTAAATGATATTCTGTTTTATCAAAGACCTCTGAAATCGAAAAAATCAACTATAGGTGGTTGTAATTATGAGTTCAGAACCTATATAAAAACCGATAAAAAAGGCGGAAAAAAGGTAGTAAAAGCTCCTTTGCAAGCTATAGCGAAATCACATCCTTTATTCGAAGAGTTTCGTTTGTGGCAGTTTTTGGCGAACCTGAAAATTTACGACCAAGAGCAAGCTGACCAAGAGGTCACTCAGGATTTTTTAGCTACGGATGAAGCTTGGGAAGATTTGTTTCAGTTTCTGAGTACTAAAAAAGAAGTGAAGCAACAGTTATTAATCGATCATTTATTAAAGTCGAAATACAAAAAGCCCACCAAAGAACAAAAAGAACGTTATGTTTGGAATTATGTAGCTGACAAAACTTATCCTATGATGCCTACCAAGGCACAAATTGAAACAAGGCTTTCTAAAATAGGAAAAACAAAGGCTATAAAGTCGCTCTTAGATTTTGATAATTTGGTGGCATTATGGCATATTATCTATTCGGTAAAGGATACCGAGCAGTTTAAAACAGCACTAGGCACTTTTGCTAAAAAGCATGGAATTGATAAACTCTTATTTGTAGATACGTTTAAGAGTTTTCCTCCTTTTACGAATGATTACGCTGCGTATTCTGAAAAAGCCATTAAAAAGCTACTTCCTCTTATGCGACGAGGTGCTTCTTGGAACGAAGAAGCTATTAGTGATGAGGTAAAGGAGCGTATTTCGGCAATTACCGAACGATTACAAAGTATTGCTTATGATCCTAAAAGAATTGAAGAAGTAGCCGACGATGATTTACCAAAGGGAATGCTCAAAAGTTTTATCGCTTTTGAAAACCGTTCACCCTTTAAGGCTCTTAGTACCTACCAAGCTTGTTATGCAGTATATACACGCCATTCCGAAGCTATAGATGATAAACCTTGGTACAAAGCAAGTAATATTGATACCTTCCTAGAAAATTTTAAACAACATAGTTTACGTAATCCTATTGTGGAGCAGGTAGTAGGTGAAAGTTTACGTGTGGTACGTGATATTTGGAAACAATACGGTAACGAAAACGAACGCTTGTTCGATGAAATTCATATAGAGCTAGGACGTGAAATGAAAAGCGATAACGCTACACGTGAACGTATGTCCAAAAAGAATGCTGAAAACGAAGAAACCAACCGACGTATTCGAGAGTTGTTGTATGAAATGAAAGCCGATAGCGATTATAAAAATGTAATACCACATTCGCCTTCACAACAGCAAATTTTAAAACTTTACGAGGAAGGGGTGTTTAACGCTCCTGATCCTGATGATAAAAAATATCAGAAATTATCTTCTGATGAGGTAAAGCGTATACGTAAAGGGGAAAAGACTAAAGTCGACGTGCGTAAAAAAGATATTCAGCGTTATAAGTTGTGGTTAGAGCAGGGCTATGTGTCGCCTTATACAGGTAAGGTTATCCCGTTGAGTGGTTTGTTTACCGAATCATACGAAATAGAACACGTGATTCCGAGGTCTCGTTATTTTGATGATTCTATGAGTAATAAGGTGATTTGTGAAACCGAAGTAAATAGACTAAAAGATGCGATGACCGCCTATGAGTTTATTGAAAAACACGGAGGAAATGAGGTGAAATGTGATGGCAAACAAGTATCTATATTATCGGTAGCGAAATACGAAGAGCAGGTAAATACATACTTTAAACACAACCGTGTGAAGTTAGCTAACCTACTTTCGCCTGATGTTCCTGAAGGTTTTATTACAAGGCAATTAAATGATACCCGATACATTAGTAAATTTATAAAAGGAGTATTGAGTAATGTAGTGCGTGAGCAAGGAGAAAAAGAAGCGACTTCTAAAAACCTGATTCCTATAAATGGGGCTATTACGAGTAAACTAAAGCAAGATTGGGGATTGAATGACCAGTGGAACGCTCTACTAGTACCTCGTTTTGAGCGTATGAACCAAATTACCAATTCCCAGGATTACGGATTTTTTGATCCAAAAATAAATGCGTTCCGTATACAAGTGCCTGATGAACTTCGTAAGAATTTTAATAAGAAACGTATTGACCACCGCCACCATGCCCTTGATGCTATTGTGATTGCTTGTACTACCCGTAAGCATGTGCAGTACCTAAATGCACTGAATAGCAAAAATGAAAAAATGGCATTGCAAAAGGGCTTATTACGTAAGAATGATAACGGTGACTATACAAAACATTTCCTAGCACCATCGCCAAACTTTGCTCCTGTAGTGAAAAAAGCTTTAGAGGGTATTGTTATAAGTTTTAAACAAAACTTACGTGTGATTAATAAAACGAATAATAAAACTTGGCAGTGGAGAGAAAAAGATGGGAAGTATAAAAAAGAGCTCGTGAAACAAACTAAGGGAACTAACTGGGCTATTCGTAAACCACTGCATAAGGAAACTTACTATGGTAGAATTGACTATATTCCTGCCCCTAAGGGAAAAGTAGTTTCTACGGAAAAGTTGCCACTTAGTGGATTGACCAACAAAAAGAAGATAGAGAGTATTTGTGATCCGCATATTAGAAAGCTTTTAGAAAGACATCTTGAAAATTACAATCAAGATGGAAAGCTGAACTTTGCCGAAGCTTTCTCGGAGTTAGGGGTGAAAACTTTTAATGAAAATATTACCCAATACAACCAAGGAAAACCGCATCATCCTATTTATAAAGTAAAAACTTATGAAATAGGAAGTAACTTTGCGGTATCAGATAACCTGCAAAGTGCAAAATCTAAAAAATATGTAACGACTGCTGAAGGTACAAACCTATTTTTTGTGGTGTATTGGAACGAAGCCAAAAAGAAACGTGTCTTTGAAACCGTACCTTTTAGAGAGGTAGTAGAACATCAAAAACAAGAAGCACACTTACCTAGGGAGCAACGTACAGGGGTACCTATAGATCCTAAAAAAGGGAAGTTCTTGTTTAGCCTATCGCCTAATGATATGGTATATGTACCCAAGGAAGGCGAAGAAGTCCCTAAAGACTTTACACGTCTAGATCCTAATAGCATGTATATTATGAAGAAGGCTACTGGTGTCAGTTGTTACTTTTTAAAAGCTCAGGTAGCCAAGTTGATTAAAAGCCATGATACTACTTCTAAAATTGGAGAGTTTGGAAGTCAAAATAGGATGGAAAAAGCTTTAGATGGCACCATTATAAAATCCGTATGTTGGAAGTTGAAGGTAGATCGTTTGGGGAATATTACGCATGTGTTACGTTAAGTAGATTGTTTTGTTCTTGCGATTAAAATATGCTGAACCCTAAAAGGTTCAGTATATTTTTTTGATGTGTAGTATTAGGTCTTCGACTTCGCTCAGACTGACATTGTTTTGTTCTTCGGCTTTGTTTAGCCTGATAGTTGTTTGTTTGGTCTTAGACTTCTCTTAGTCTGACAGTTGTTTACTTATTTTTTTGTTTCTATAGACTATTATCATGTTACACTGAGTGAAGTCGAAGTGTGTACCTATAATCGTAGTTCAATTAGTACTACATAAAACCCTAATACCTTTATGAAAAATAACGTATATGTAAGTAATCCGTCACGCCTGAGGTTACAAAACTACCAGTTGGTAGTAGAATGTCCTATCGAAAAATCAGTAAAAGGTACAGTTCCCATTGAGGATATGGCACTATTACTGTTGGATCATCCGCAAATTAGCATTACCCAACCTTTGTTACAGCAACTACAGGGCAATAATATAGCCGTAATCAGTTGCGATGCTCATCATCTGCCTTTGGGTATGATGCTGCCTTTGTATGGGCATACCGAGCATTCCGATAGGGTGAAGCATCAAATAGGAGCTACCGAAACCCTAAAAAAGCAACTGTGGAAACAAACCGTAGTGGCTAAAATCAAGAATCAGCAAGCCTTACTACAGCTAGTAGATCGCCCTTATGCTAGGATGTCGCATTATATAGATGAGGTAAAGCCAGGAGACCCTACCAATTGCGAAGCCAAAGCAGCACAGTTTTACTGGAAAAATTTGTTCGATAATTTTAAGCGAGGACGCTATGAGGGAGGGTATAATCCTTACCTCAATTATGGCTATGCCATACTGCGTAGTATGGTAGCACGCGAAATCGTAGCTACAGGGTTATTGCCTGTTTTGGGCATATTTCATAAAAATAAGTACAACCCTTACACCCTTGCCGATGACCTTATGGAGCCTTATCGTCCTTTTGTAGATAAGCTGGTGTATAACTATGTGCATTCGCAGTCGAATTTACCCGAGGAATTGACTAAAGAAGCACGGGTAGCCTTACTACGCATTGCCACCCAAGATGTAATGATCGACGGCAAGCAACGCCCCTTATGTGTAGCACTTAATACTACGGTAGTGAGTTTGTACAAATGCTACACAGGAACTTTACGACAGTTAAAATACCCCAATTTAGATTAAGTTATGTATGAAAACAGAATTAATGCGTATAGAATTATGTGGGTAATGGTACTTTTTGACTTGCCTACCAACACCAAAAAGCAACGTAAGCAAGCAGCTCAGTTTCGTAAAAAGTTAGTTCAAGATGGTTTTGCCATGTTTCAGTATTCCATATATATACGACATTGCATGAGCCGAGAAAATGCACAAGTACACAAAAAACGAGTACAAGGGATGTTGCCTAAGTATGGTAGCGTGTGTATGATGGAAATTACCGATAAACAATTTGAGCGTATCGAGCTATTTCATAATGATGCTCCAACAGAACGCCCCGAAATAGGGCAGCAGCTTACCTTGTTCTAGAGAAATGGCCTTAGAAAATTAGAAATGTTAAAAATGAAAAAAAACGCCAATTTTCCTTTGAGAATTGGCGTTTTTGCAGATGCTAATGCCTGCTCTAATGACTTGTAAACACAGTGCCTAACCTAAGATTGACATTGCGAACAGTCACAAAAATACAAAATGAAAGCAATTCACAAC
>CAYYNF010000113.1:0-7427 GCA_964472695.1 uncultured Flavobacteriaceae bacterium | reverse complement strand
AAGCAATTGATTTAGAGGAAGTTGTGCTAGGTGCAATGATGATTGATAAAAAGGGTATCGATGAAGTTATTGATATTCTTAGTCCTAGCGTGTTTTATAAGAAGGCACATCAGCATATTTTTGAGGCTATTGTAAAGCTTTTTGAAGAATCAAGTGCTATTGATATTCTTACGGTATCTACACAGCTTAGAAAAGACAAACTTCTAGAAAAAATAGGAGGAGAGTATTACTTGGTTCAATTAACACAAAAAGTAGCTTCTTCTGCTCATATTGAGTTTCATGCTCGCATTATTCAACAAAAATATATTCAACGTACTCTAATTAAAATTTCTAACGAAATTATAGAGGAAGCTTACGATGAAGGAACTGATGTTTTTGACCTTTTAGATAATGCTGAATCTAAACTTTATGAAGTAACTCAAGGAAATATAAAACGATCTTCTGAAACAGCACAAAGTTTGGTATTGCAGGCCAAGAAGAAAATACAAGAAATCTCAAACAAAGATGGTACTAGTGGAGTGCCTTCTGGTTTCACTAAGCTCGATCAACTTACATCGGGTTGGCAACCTAGTGATTTGATCATCATTGCAGCACGTCCGGGTATGGGTAAAACAGCCCTAACCCTGTCAATGGCTCGTAATATTGCAGTAGGAGCTAACATCCCTGTAGCTTTTTTCTCATTGGAAATGTCTTCGGTACAGTTGATTACACGTTTGATTTCTTCAGAAACTACATTGTCATCAGAAAAATTAAGAACAGGTAAGTTAGAAAATCATGAGTGGGAACAGCTTAATATAAAAGTTAAGGATCTCGAAAAAGCACCTTTGTATATTGACGATACGCCATCATTATCAATTTTTGACCTTCGAGCTAAAGCACGTCGATTATCTTCTCAGCATGGTATTAAAATGATTATGATCGATTATCTACAGTTAATGACAGCAGGGGGAACTAGCAAGAATGGTAACCGAGAACAAGAAATTTCTACTATTTCACGAAACTTAAAGGCATTAGCAAAGGAATTGAATGTTCCTGTTATAGCATTATCACAGTTGTCACGTGCCGTAGAAACTCGTGGAGGATCAAAACGACCTTTATTGAGTGACCTTCGTGAGTCTGGAGCTATTGAGCAAGATGCCGATATTGTATCTTTTATTTATAGACCAGAGTATTATAAAATTGACGAATGGGATGATGATGAGGGAGCTCCTACTACAGGACAAGGTGAGTTTATTGTAGCAAAACACCGTAATGGAGGTTTAGATAATATTCGTTTAAAATTTATTGGAGAATTAGGTAAATTCGATGATTTAGAGGATTTTGATACACCTATCGAATTTCATTCAAAGATGAATAGTGGTTTAGCTGAAAAACTCCAGCAAGCAGATTCTTTTGGCGAAGAATATCAGCAAGGTAATATTCCTTCAGTAAGTCCTGATCAAGCTTTCGATAGTAATGGATCTCAAAATTTTATTCCAGGAGATAATGATATTCCTTTCTAGAAAAATATATGTGACATTATATATGCTCATGTTGGTTACATTTTCAACATGGGCTAATTACATATTACTTCCTATGGATGAGGTGGGACAAAAAGATCACCTAAAGGCCTACGGTATTACTTATTGGAGTATTCAGAAACAGCGTAGTGTAAAATGGTTACTGAATTATAGAGGAGGGGCTTTTTTATTACCTGATACACCTGATTTACGCAATGAGTGTAAGATTAGGGGGGTAACTTACGAAATACTTTCTGATAGTCAAACTCAAGATATTTTAAGCTTTATAGCTAGTCCTTCTCAAAATATGGAGGCTATTATTTTAGAAAAGGCTCCTAAAGTAGCTGTTTATACTCCTAAAGGAAAGCACCCTTGGGACGATGCGGTTACTATGGTGCTTACTTACGCAGAGATCCCCTATGATAAAGTATATGATAGAGAGGTATTACAGGATGAGTTACTTGTATACGATTGGCTACACTTACATCATGAAGATTTTACAGGGCAGTATGGTAAGTTTTACAAAAACTACCGTTCATCACATTGGTATATCGAAAATAAGAGAGAACAGGAGCATCTGGCTAAAGAATTAGGTTATGCTAAAGTATCGCAGGAAAAGCTTGCTGTAGCAAAAAAAATTCGTGATTATGTGATTGGTGGAGGTTTTATGTTTGCTATGTGTAGTGCTACGGATAGTTTTGATATAGCTCTTAGTGCCGATGGGGTAGATATTTGCGAAGCTGTATTTGATGGTGATCAAAGTCAGCACAATTATCAAGAGTATATTGATTATAAACAGACTTTTGCTTTTAAAAATTTTCAGTTGGAAAAAACATTAAAATATGAGTTTTCTGATATCGATATGACATCAAAGCGAGAGAATGTACGTAAAGAGTTAGATTATTTTAGCTTGAAAGATTACTCCGCAAAGTGGGACCCTATTCCCACTATGTTGTGCCAAAACCACACGAGCTTAGTAAAAGGTTTTATGGGGCAGACGACTGCTTTTGATTCAAAAAAAATAAAGTCTAATGTACTTATATTAGGGCAGAACAAAATTAATAATGAAGCACGTTATATTCATGGAATCAAAGGTAAAGGTTTTTTTACTTTTTATGGTGGACACGATCCGGAAGATTACCAGCACCGTGTAGGGGATCCTAAAACCGAACTGGAATTACACCCAAATTCTCCAGGTTATCGACTTATTCTTAATAATATTTTATTCCCTGCAGCAAAGAAAAAGAAAATGAAAACCTGAAATTTTAATATCGTTATATGTTCTTAATTTATGTGTAATTGAATTTGTAGGAGTATTTTTGTTTGTTTTTTGGGGATTTGTTAGTTGAGGTCTTGTTTGTTTTTCGATTTTCGTAAAAGAAATATTTTATATACTATCTGTTGGGTTTTTAGCGTTATACAATAAAAACTAAATATGAAAGTTGAATTATTAAATGGTATTCTTACACACTATATACAAGCCAATAATGCTTTTAAAGGCTTAAGAGGAACAGCAGAAATAGATCCAACACAGGTTTTACAAGCTCAATTTGATTTAATGGAAATATTATCCGTAAGTGATTATGATGACGCTAAAGGAGAAGTCGTTTTATTATCACCTTACAATACCCAGGAATATAGGTCAACATTAGAGCTTCTGAATAGTTTGGTAGCTAACTCGAGAGAGGAAATTACGAAATCTCAGTTTACGTCTTTTAAGAATAATTTATTACGTGATTATTATAAATATAGGGTAAATAGGTTTCAAAAAGAGCAACCTAGTGTACGTGAGTTGAGTGCTTACCGTGATAAATCTTCGTTAGATAAGGCATTTAATTACTTGCAAAACAATACTTATTTTGAGGACTTTGGGATGTCTTTTGGTTTATCTCGTGCAGAAGAGTACCGCACAATAACCTCATTACAGCATATACTTCGTGATTATATATCTATTAGAGAACAGAATCCAGATGATCGTCGAATAGTAAGTTTACGTCCTTATACAGACAATGAACGAAGAGTTTATGATGAAATAGCTAGTGTTGCCGATAGTATGGGGGGACTAGATGCCTTGAAAGAAAAGTATGAACAGTTAAATGGGCAAAGGATGAAAATGCTCATGGAGCATCTATTTGATAAGGGAGCAGCGGAAAGTGATAGAGAGGTTAATTTTGATGGTTTACGTTCAGAGTTAGGAGTTGAATTTACTGAAATTACTGGTTTACAAGAAGATTATGAAGCACTTTTAGATATGTTGATTTATGATCAGCAACATGGGGTTGTTTTAAATCCTGAATATAAATTCCTTGAGGGGGATTATAGTCAGTTCTTCTATATAGTTGAAATGATTTGTGAGAATGTAAGGTCACAGGATGGTTTAGATCATATTCGTTTTAATCTAAAAGATCTACTGACAGCATATTGTGAAACTTCTTTTAGTCGGGAGCCTAGTGCCTCCCAAAGTAATGAGGTTTTAGCGACTTATAAGGGGAATTTAGAGCAAAAGGCACTTAACTGTCTTTTTGAAACAGGGTCTCTAGAAGGCTTTTTTATTGAACAAGGTATGGAAGTAGATCAGCGTAGGTATTTTGCGTTGGGTATTTCGGCTTTATTACAGGATTATTTAGCAATAGCTAATTCAAAATCTTTAAGGCTTCATCATGAGGCTAAATATAAGGCAAAAGCGAATGTATCTACATCAGCACTGTCTCCACAACAACAAGATGTTGTAAGTCTGTTAGAACAAAAAGCACGAGAGGGACGTGGACTTATGGAAAAGCAAGTACAGTACTTTGTCGAGTATCTTGATAATATTACAGATATGTTATCTCAAGTTGTTTACCATGAGGAGGGTGATAAAGACTTAGTTACACTGGCATTTCGTCATAGAGGTGAAGATGAAGATATTTCCAGTCACCTGTCAAGTATGGGGATGGACCATCGACTTCGTGTACGTTGTGTTACTGATAGTCAGTTGCATGTGGCACATTATTCTAATGACTCTCGTATTAGACCCGATCGATTATGTATCCAAGGGGGAGATGTACTGTTTATTGGAGCGGGTATAGCTGAATTTAAAGCTAGACAAATGGTTCGTAGATTTACACAAGATCCTTGTGGGGAAGTAAGTCAAGGAGGTGCTATTAGTTTAGATAGAACTGATAATTATGTGACTATACCTGTAACAACAGCAAGTGGGAATGGGGTTATTATCTCTTCTGAAGATCGCGAATTATTTGGTCCACACGAGGATCGTAAAGAGGAACCTAATGTATTTGTTAGAATAGCTCGACGATTTATTGGTGCATCAGGAACATCTACAAGAGAGCAACATCCCTCATCTACAGAGGTGGTGGTAACTCCTTTAGATGAAACCCCTCAGCAGTATGTTTCTCATGGAGGGCAAAACTTATTTCTACAGCGTTCGCCTAGTGGAGAGCGTTTGTATTTAGGTACTGAAGATAATTTCTTTCAGCGTGAACCAGTGTATTGTTTAGAAACCAGAGAATTAGATAAGCCTATTGAGTTTTGTAAGCGGGATTTGCCAAGTGATATTTCAACACAGGTTGTAGTTGACTTTTTTAAGCATATTGATCAGGGTAAAATAAAGCAAGCTGATATCTTTACTGATGGTGAGTTCAACTTACAAAAAGCAATTGATAAGATGCGTAGGATACAGGTTTCTATGCAGTATCATCATGTGGAGCATGGAGGACATGCACATTCTGAATATAGAGATGTATTTCGTGATCAAATAAGACAATTGCGTGATGTACAGACTACAAAGGACAGACAGTTCTCCTTAACGAATTTAGTGAATAAGTTCAAGGCGAGAAAACTTCAGCAACAAGCTACCTCTAGCCTCAAAAAGTCTTCCGTTTCCGCTATTGATATGAGCACAGCTACAGTAGGACTTCGTGTACCAGCAGGAAATATGCGAGTTACTTTTCCTACGGTAGTAGCCTCTTCGAAACGAGTGCATAAGCATAGACCTTAGTGTGTGCTGGTATCGTAATTTTCAATACTACAAGATGATAATATAAAAAAATCAAGCTGAGCTAAAAGCTCAGCTTGATTTTTTACCAAACACTTATAAACCTAAGGGTGGTATTAATTTATCTTAAACGTATTTACTCCAAATTTTTTAGCCTCTGATCTCGCTTCGGGAACCCATGCGGTAAGGTTTTTAATACGAGTATCATTTGATGGATGTGTGCTTAGAATTTCAGGAGGAGCTTGACCACCGCTATTGGCTTTCATTCTTTTCCAAAGTTCTACTGCTTCGGCAGGTTCATAACCTGCAATTGCAGATAAAGTGAGTCCAATTTTATCAGCTTCCGTTTCGTGACTTCTACTAAAAGGTAGCATTACTCCTAACTGAGATCCATATCCAAATGCTGTTGCAAATAACTTTTGTTGCTCCGCAGATTTACCACTAAGTGCTACACTTCCTGCTACAGATGCTACTTGCTGAAGCATACCAGCACTCATACGCTGTTGCCCATGATTAGCAAGTGCATGTGCCACTTCGTGCCCCATAATTGCAGCTACCCCAGCTTCGTTTTGTGCAATAGGAAGAATCCCTGTATAAAAAACGATTTTACCACCAGGCATACACCAAGCATTCACCGCACTATCATTTACAAGGTTGTATTCCCATTTGTAGTCCTTTAAGTAGTCGGCGTGCCCAGCGGCCATTAACCAACGTTCAGCCGCTACCGCTATTTTTTTACCTACACGAGCAATCATCTCAGCATCTTCTGTACCTGTAATTACTTTATTCTCATTTAAAAAAGTATTGTATTGTTGAAAAGATGAAGGGAATAACTGAGAGTTAGGAACAATTGCTAGGGTCTTTTTATTAGTAAAAGGGTTTTTAGAACACCCTAAAAAAGATAAGCTTGTTATACCTACAACAAGTCCTTGTTTTAGTCTTTTATTTAACATTTTATTGATTCTGTTTAAATAAATAAAGTTTTAGATTTACTTCTTACAGTATAACTTCATCTAATACTTTAGTCAAGTTATATAAGCAAATATCTATAATTTTTTTTAATTCTAATTTATCCCTTCTAATTTGAGTTATAGTTTATAGATCATATATTTATTTTATCGATAAAGGTGATTAAGTCATGCGTTATTTTATAGTATTTTCTTTGTCTTGGTTTGTAGCTTCTTGTCAAACTAAGCTGAAGAAACACCAACAGTATCCAGTCCAAAAAACGGAGCAAGAGTGGAAGAACAAGCTTTCAGATATTTCGTATTATGTGTTAAGAAAATCGGGTACTGAACGTGCTTTCACGGGGAAGTATTATAACCATCACGAAGAAGGTGTTTATACATGTATTGCTTGCAATTATCCACTTTATGCTAGTGAACATAAGTTTGATAGTGGTACAGGTTGGCCTAGTTTTGACCGTTCTGTAAATCCAACTCACGTCATAGTAGGAGTAGATTATCATTTGGGCTATGCTAGAAATGAGTTAAAGTGTGCTAATTGTGGAGGTCATTTAGGGCATGTTTTTCGAGATGGACCTACAGAAACCACAGGGATGAGGCATTGTATTAATAGTGCCGCATTACAGTTTATACCAAAAAAATAATGAAGAAGTTTGGAGTAGAAAAAAAAGAAGAGGATTGGAAGTCTCAGTTAGATCATGAGAGTTACCATGTTTTACGAAAAAAAGGTACAGAACCTGCTTTCAGTGGAAAGTATAATAGTTTTTATAAAGAAGGAAGTTATTACTGTAAAGGTTGCGGACATCATCTTTTTGATAGTGAACATAAATTTGATAGTGGCTGTGGCTGGCCTAGCTTTGATAAATCAGTAGAAGGTAATGTGATTTATGAACGTGATATTTCTTATGGAATGATTCGCACTGAAATTATGTGTGCTAATTGTGGTGGACATCTAGGGCACGTATTTGA
>CAYYNF010000112.1:0-7476 GCA_964472695.1 uncultured Flavobacteriaceae bacterium | reverse complement strand
CTAAGTACTCTTCTTGCATTAGTGTAATTCCAATGACTGATTCAGGCGAATTAGGGTCAAAACCTTCATAAGTAGCTTTATAATCATTCTCTAGGAGAATCACCTCATTCTCTTTTTTAGCAATATCGAAGTTCCTTTTATTAGCATGTAACCCTAGTACAAATGTTTCCGTACCATGAGCTGAAGATTTATGAGCATTACAATGTACCGAAACGAATAAATCTGCTTTTGCCTTATTTGCGATTTCAGCACGTTTATTTAAAGGAATAAACACATCCGTCTTACGTGTATAGATCACTTTAATATTTTTGTCCTTAGATAATAACTTTCCTGTTTTTAGGATAATATCCAATGCTATATCTTTTTCAAAATAACCATTTCCTGTATTCCCAGGATCATGACCTCCATGACCTGCATCAAGTACTACTATAAAAGGTTTATGAGGTACTGCGGCGATAATTGAAGTATAGCTTATAAAGGAAATAAAAAGATAAATAATAAATTTAGGGTACATATTACGTGTGAAATTCTATTTTTACATTAATACTAGTTTATAGCATAACTAGGTCGTGTTTACTAAGGAACTCGATAATTTATTAGCAAGATGCAAATTTTAAACCAATAACAATAACAAGCTAAAAAATAAATGTAATTTTGTTTTGTATTTCTAAAAAATCATGACTAGCACTCGATTTCTAAAAAAAACATATAACTATCATTTTAAGTATTTATTTCTGTTAAATATATATTGTTGTTGTATTATCATGAGTTATGGGCAAGAGCTACCTATTCCTACTCCACAAACAGATAGTATTTCTATGTATAGTAACGACAAAGGGATACAACTTAATGAAATACAGATTGGAGATAACGATAATTTAGATGTTAAAAAAGGAAATTCTTTTTTAATGGGAGATGTTAAATATAAAGCTAAAAAATATTTACGTATCAATAGGTTAACCAATAAGATGTACCTACATGATAATGCAAGTATTGATTATACGGATATCAATCTTGAATCTGGAAATATTGTTATTGATCAAAGTAAACGAGAAGTAAACGCAAAAGGAATTGTAAATGATAGCTCAAGTGTTTACGAACAAAGTCCTGTATTCCGACAAGCTGATAACTTAATAGAGCCAGATACCATCCGATTTAATTTTGAATCACAGAAAGCACTTATCTATAATTCAAAAACGAATCAAGATGGTTTTAATATTATTAACGAAGTCTCTAAGCGTGAAAATGACTCCGTTGTGTATATGAAAAATGTTAAGTTTACAACTTCCGAGAATATAAATGATCCTGAATATTACTTTTATGCACGTCGTATTAAGTTTATGCCTGATAAGAAAATCGTAACAGGCTTAGTAAATATGTATATTGCTGATGTACCTACGCCTCTCGGACTACCTTTCGGTTATTTTCCACTTTCAGAAGATGCTGCATCAGGTTTCATTATTCCTAGTTTTAATGATAGTAATACTCGTGGATTTGAACTACAAAACGGAGGGTATTATTTTGCAATTAGTGACTATATGAACCTTACTTTGGTAGGAAATTATGCCACCAACACTAGCTATGGTATTCGAGCAGAATCAGACTATGCTCGTCGTTATAAATATTCGGGAAATTTTAATTTACGTTTTGAAAATAATGTTACAGGAGAGCGTGGATTTAGTAATTATTCAAAATCTACACAGTATAATATTCAATGGTCACACCGACGTGCAGCACAAGCAAACCCTAACTCTAGTTTTAGTGCAAGTGTAAACTTTGGTAGTAGTCAATTTTTTAACAACTCAACCAACCAATCAAATATTGGAGCACAACTTAATAATGAATTAAGTTCGAGTGTATCCTACTCTCGTACAGTACGCTCTAACCCTCAGTTGAATTTAGACACCTCATTACGTATTAGCCAGAATACACAAACAGGAAATATCACCCTAAATACTCCTGTGAATATTTCTACAGCTACTATGACTCCCTTTGCTCCAAAATCAGGTACAAAAAAAGGACTATTACAGAATATAAACATAAGAGCTACCACACGTGCTGAAAATAGGATTACTACTAATGATGATGAATTTATGACAGCAGAAATGTTTCAGTCATCTCGTAATGGTATCAGTCATACTATTCCTGTAAGTACAAATTTTAAAATGTTAAAATACATTAATGGATCATTAAATACATCTTTTAACGAACGTTGGGTTTTCGAAACGATAAAACAATCTTACGACAATGAAGATAATATTGTAATTCGTGATACAATATCAGGTTTTGATCGATACAATACCTACAATCTTGGTGCAAGTTTAAATACCACTTTATATGGAACCTTAAAATTTAAGCAAGATTCAAAATTAAAAGCTATTCGTCATATAATGCGTTCTAATGTCTCTTATAATTATATGCCTGCCTTTGATCAATATTATGATAGTTACCTTATTCCGGAAGATCTTAGTGTTGCTCAAGAGGAAGAGGTCGTAGAATATTCTCGATTTACAGGAGGGTTTTACGGAGCTCCAAGTAATAACGAATCGAGTACCATTAATTTTAGTTTAAACAATACTATTGAGGCTAAAATAACTGACCGAGATACTACTAATTTAGATAGTAAAAAAATCACCTTGTTAAATGCTTTTAATTTATCGAGTCGCTATAACTTTAAAGCAGACTCATTGAAACTAAGTCCTATTAGTGTAAGTGGAAGTATCCCTATTGTTAAAAAACTAAATTTAAACCTTAGTGGATCACTAGACCCTTATGCTCTTAATGATGATAATGTTCGTATTAACACATTAAACATTAACAATGGCGGAAGTCTATTTCGTTTAACGACAGGTAGTGTTCGATTTAGTTACTCTTTTTCTCAGGATGATTTCAAGCGTAAAAAACAAAGTGATCAAATTGAAGAGGAACTAGAAAATGAAACTTTCCGTAATGGAGGACGCCAAGATAATTTATTTGGTAGTGCTACGGATTACACTAATGGAAACCTATTTGATCAGGATAGTTCTCAGGACAAAAAAAGTAAAACAGATATTAACCTCTATAATTACAAGCTCCCTTGGTCATTAAATTTATCTTATGCCTTAAATTATGCCAATACTACCCGACAAGATGAAATTTCTTCTCAAAATATTAACTTTTCTTTTGATGTAGAACCTGCACCTCGTTGGAAAGTAGGTGTTTCTTCTGGATTAAATCTAGTTACCAATGAGTTTACTTATACCAATGTACGTTTTCAACGTGACCTCGAAAGTTGGAACATGAGTTTTAATTGGGTACCTTTTAGCAATATAACCTCGTGGAACTTCTTCATAGGAATAACCTCTAATGTACTAAGTGATATTAAGTGGGATAAACGTGGTGAAGCAGACAAAAATTTATAAAAAAATGAATATTACAGTAATTGGTGGCGGAAATATGGGACTAACCTACGCCAAATCTATTGATCAGAAATTGGAGTCAAAAACAATCAGTATTGTAGATAAAGATCCCAAGAAATTAAACAACTTAATAAAAACAACAAACTTTATAGTAACTGATACACCAGATGAAGTTGTTGAAAATGCAGAAGTAATTTTACTCGCAGTAAAACCTCAAATATTTGAAATAGTTGCTAAAGAGATTCGACCTTTTCTAAGTCAAGATCAGCTGATCATTTCTATTATGGCAGGAGTAACTATCAAAACAATCACGGAATCTCTTGGAATAAATAAGATCTCTCGTGCTATGCCTAACCTACCTGCACAGGTGAACCAAGGAGTAACGGGGTACTTGAACTCTGACACTATTGATGAAGCAGAAGCTCAAAAAATACATAGTATATTAAATGCTACAGGAAAAGCCATTATTTTAAAAGATGAAAACGCTATAGATCAAATTACAGCCTTATCAGGTAGTGGTCCTGCTTACGTATTTTACTTTATGAATGCTATGATTGAAAAAGCCATAGAGTTTGGTTTTAATGCCGATGATGCGAAAACTATAGTGCTACATACCTTTATGGGAACAGGTACACTTTTTGAGAGCAGTACAGATAGTGCTCAAGTATGGATAGATAGAGTAACTTCAAAAGGAGGAACTACTCATGCTGCTCTTACTGATTTTAAAGAAAGTAATATAAGTAAGCTTATTCAATCGGGTGTTGAATCAGCATACAAACGTGCTTTGGAACTTGGAAAAAAATAGTTTCTGTATCATTTAGTTATGTAATATGAAGAAAATAGTTTTATATGTAACATTCATTATTTTCAAAACGATGTTAGGACAAAAATATAATCATGGTTCGATATTAGATATACGCAATATGGATGCGATCGATTTTGATGTTTTTAAAAGTGATGATTTTAAAAAATATTACAATAAAACATACGATATAACTGACTTTAAGGAGAAATTCTTCCAAAGTTGGGACGAGGACACATCATCTATAACTTGTATTACTGATACAGAATGGAAAGATTATTTTTCGTATCATGGTATCTCTGAGAAATCTCCTTGTTATTCAGGTAATTATCAGATTTACACTGATGACCTAGTACATAGAATCACTAATAATTTACCTGAAATTCGTTCTAAGTTCCCACATATAGAGCAAAAAGCTATAATAGTAGATCATGCTGATTTAAGAGGATTACCTACTACAGAGCTTTGTTTCAAGAACTATCACAATGCTGGTGAAGGCTACCCTTTTGATTATTTACAGTACTCTAGTCTTGCAATAGGAACTCCTGTACTAATACTTAGTGCATCAAAAGATGGGGTATGGTATTTTGTACATACACCTAACAATAAAGGTTGGGTTCTTAGTGAAAAAGTCGCTTTGGTATCAGATAAACAATCTGATAAAATAAAAAAGATGTCTTTGGTCACCGTTACAAGTGATCATACTATAGTTCGTAAAAAAGAATTCTGTAAAGAGTTAATGATTGGAACGATATTACCAACTATGAATAAAAGTATTTATATTCCTATACGTAAAAACATAAATGGAATGCTTGATTTTATTAAATGTTCAAATGAAGTTGCTAGTTTAAAAAAATTTCCTATTGCATTTAATAAAGATAATGTACAACATATTCTTACAGAGTTATATAATAGCAATTATGGATGGGGTGGACTTAATAAAGGAAGAGATTGTTCTTCAACTTTAAAGGATTACCTTACCCCTTTTGGTATTTACTTACCACGCAACTCTGAACAACAATCCACTTCAGGTAAAGTAACTGAATTATCTGAAAATAAAGAGGATACTATACTAGAAGAAGGTGTTCCTTTTTTAAGTGCTATTTACAAGAAAGGTCACATTATGTTATATGTAGGTAAAGATAGAGATACTGAGGAATTGTTATTATATCATAATAAATGGGGCTTCAAAAATAATATAAGTGATGAATCCATTTATGAAGTATCTAAAAAGAGGAAGAGTTATGAAGTGTGGGGAATGACTCCTTCGAGCAAAATAGAAAATGAAGTACAAACACGTATCATTACAGGAAAGACTATAATTACAACTTTAGAACCCTTGTTTAAAAAAACTGTTAATCAAGAGTTTAAGAAACTTTACTTTAAGCAATACTTGAATAAAATGGTATTGTTTGGAATAGATATTTAAAATCATGGTATTTTTTTATCAATGAACATATTTCTATCAGAAGATATATTTTTGAAACTGTTATAAAACGGTTATATTAGACACGTTAAGAACACTCAAGACATTATTATAAAAATTTATATGAAAAAAGTATTGTTAGTTTTATTAGTAATAATTAGTTTCACGACTTCTTCGTGTAGAAGGTGTCTGCGTCCAGAAAAACGTGAACCTAAGAAATCTAAAAAAGAATTAGCTATTGAATTTGCTAGAAGTTTCAACCCAGGAAATACTCCTAAATACTATCTTATAAATCAAGAAAACTATAAACAACATAGTGTTTTTATGAAAGATGGTTATTCAGGACTTAGAGAAGTAATGGATATTGCTCTTACAGATTCTATTAAACCAACAACACAAATATTAAGAGCTATCGAAGATGGGAATTATGTTATGTTACACACTTTACATAAGCATCATAAAGAGTATGTAATGTTCCATATCTATGAATTTGATAAGAATAATAAAATTATAGAACATTGGGATAATTATGCTCCTATATACCCTAATAATGCTAGTGGTCATTCCCAGATTGATGGTCCTAATGAAATTAATCCTGAAGAACAGAATAGAGGTACTTTAAATAAATTTGTTATTAAAGATTATACTCGAAATATTCTAATGCAACAAAAGTATAAACGATTACCTGAATTTTTTAACGGAGATCGTTTAGTTCAGCATAGTAGTTCATATGGTGATGGTTTGTTAAATTATACAAGATACCTAAGAAATTTACAAGAAAAAGGTATGTCTATACAATATAAGAAAATACATAAGGTATTAGCAGAAGGAGATTATGTATTAACTGTTTGTGAAGGGGTACTCAATAGACAGCATAAATTAGCTCTTTATGATTTATACAGATTAAGAGCCAATCATATTGAAGAACATTGGGAGGTGATGGAAATATTATCAGATCCTAAATATTATCTTAATAATAATGGAAAATTTAACTTTTAAGATAACTTTATCTACATAAAATAGAAGAATGCGAACCTCTTGTAAATACAAGGGGTTTGTTTTATTTTAGAGGAATAACAAGCCCCTAAATTTGCCAATATGGTCAAATAAAAAAAGCCTCAATTATTGAGGCTTTTTTTATAGGCACTAGTGATAAATAATTAATCCAGAATTTCAGAATCTTTACCCCATTTACCAAGCAATACTTTATTTTCTCCTTTTATATATTTGTTATGCACTCTAATATTATACGTTCCGTCAGAAGCACATTGTAGTCGTCCTCTAATCGGAAGCTGAAACATTTCCTCTACCCCATCTTTGTGTCTTATAATCATTATTGGGATAGCTCTGTTAAATGATCTTTTTCTCTTTCTAGAATTCCAAAATATACCTGTTGTCTTTTTTGAAGTAGGATATCTAAGGTCGATGGTATCATCATCCTCATCATATACATAACCTATTACTTCTATACCATAATCGCTTCGATTAGTAATTTTTATATCCATAAGATCTGTTGATCTAGTAGATATAGGTGATATAGTATAGCATGAACTACTATTATCTATAGTTAAAGTATTTTGACTCGTAGAGTTTATCGTATCATCTAATTCTGATGTCGTATTTATATCATCTTTACTACAAGAAATTGAAAGTAGACTAAATGATATTGCTAATGTAGATAGATATTTATTCATAATATAAATTTTAGATTATTATTCAAGGACAAACACATCAAAATTGACTCATTAAACAGGATCTTTTAAAATCATCTGATTTATAACTTTGATGCGTTTGCTGTGTAAAAAACTATAAAGAAGTTATAGTTATTAACTTAATATATAGTAGGATCT
>CAYYNF010000111.1:0-7521 GCA_964472695.1 uncultured Flavobacteriaceae bacterium | reverse complement strand
CACCTCGTTTACACCGAGGGGGTCGGGGGTTCGAATCCCTCATCACCCACAAAAGACTAAGATAATTCTTAGTCTTTTTTTTGCTTTATATTGTTCAAAAACAAACAGCCCTTAAAAAGGACTGTCTGATATACTTATACTCTGGAACTATAAACTTTATTGACATTTATTATTCCTTAATTTATACACGGCAGGATTCAAATTATAAATACCTCCTAAAATAGAATTTACCTCATTTTGGAACTTCGTGATCTATTAGTAGCCTTTACTTCTGCAAATCTTGATTTTAACTCCTCTAAATGCCTATCAAACTTATCGAGGAGCTTAAAAGAATATTCTAATTTATCTAAGTTTCTATAAGCTCTTTCAAGTTTTTCAGTACTAGCCCCTACACCTTGCTTACCTTCAAATTTTCTTCGCTGATCTTCATATTCTTCTCTAGAATCTAAGATTTTACTACTATACATTACTAATAACATTTGTAGAGATCCAGGTGTAATATTTTCTACAAGTTCCCTAAATGAATCAAAATCCCTTCCTTTAAATCGACGATTAATTATACTTCGTATATTTTCTTGCTCTACTTCACCAAAAGAAGAACTATCTATATCTACACTAAAATAGTCCGATCTAAGTTCAACCGAGAGACGTATCTCAGGACCGTCTACCGAAGTTTTGGTTCGTTCTCTTCTCATATTTTTTTTGAAACAAATTTAAAAAAACATAACAAACTAGTTATCAAAACATCTCAATTAAATTATTTTCAAAGCTTATTATTCCTTAAAGCTTTAATAATTTCTATATCAACTCCTGTAATTATGGAAATGGTTTGATCATCAAGACCTTTTTCAATAGACTTTTTTGCTATTTCCAAATCCCTTTCTGATTTCCCTTGCTCAATTCCCTGCTCAATTCCCTCAATCTTCCCCTCCGCACGAGCAGTATCCAAAGAGTTCTTCATATCTCTGTAATATTTTAAACTATCCTCGTAAGAAATGTATTCTTCTTTGGTGAACTTAGCAATTTCAGCTACTTCAAAAACTTTTTCAAATACCTTATCACGAAGGCTTTCTGGTAAGTTCTGTAAACGACTTAAGTTTTTCAAAACAAATAACCATTTATCAAACTTAGTTTCCAATTGATCAATGCTCTTATTGAACTTAGGCATCTCTAAATAAATGAAAGTCAATTTATCATAAAAAACCTTCTTAGTTTCTTCGTCTATAAGTTTGACATCATACCTATACTTATCCTGATTTTTTTTATCCTCTTCAAACACGAAATCAAGTATACCTATTGAATATATCGCTTTCAACTCATAGTTCCACTCTGATCTTTGTGCTTGTTCTTGAATTGGAAATGTAGCGTAATACAAACTTCTATCCTTAAAAAAGTTTTGTTTACTCTTTTGCATTTCGACAATAAACTTCTCTCCTCTTTCGTTTTGACAGTAGATATCAAACACCGCTTTTCGATCTACTTCTCCTTTACCTAAATGTTCATTTTTAGAGTAAGATAATTCAACGATTCTTCCTTCATGTTTTCTCAAAAGTTCGTTTAAGAAATCTAATAATAAGTCCTTGTTTGGCTCCTCTCCAAATAATTTCTTGAAACCGAAATCTGTAAAAGGGTTAATGTATTTTTCTCTAATCTTACTCATTGGTAACTGTTTATATATCAAAATTAGGATTTTCTTTGATTTATATCAATTAAAATGTATTTAGTATAAAAGATTGAACATAGAACAAATTACATTCGTTGCCGCACAAAAGGATTCATGCCGTAGCGGGGATAATAATGCCTATTAAAATTTAAGAAGTCGCATATCAGTCGTTTCTTTTTACTTTACTATCAAAGAAATAATTCAATTTATTTACACCACAAATAATAATTCAATTGGTGTTATTTTTAAAGCTTATTACTCCTTAAAGCTTTAATAATTTCTATATCAACTCCTGTAATTATAGAAATGGTTTGATCATCGAGACCTCTTTCAATAGATTTTTTTGCTATTTCTAAATCTCTTTCTGATTTCCCTTGCTCAATTCCCTCAATCTTCCCCTCCGCACGAGCAGTATCCAAAGAGTTCTTCATATCTCTGTAATATTTTAAACTATCCTCGTAAGAAATGTATTCTTCTTTGGTGAACTTAGCAATTTCAGCTACTTCAAAAACTTTTTCAAATACCTTATCACGAAGGCTTTCTGGTAAGTTCTGTAAACGACTTAAGTTTTTCAAAACAAATAACCATTTATCAAACTTAGTTTCCAATTGATCAATGCTCTTATTGAACTTAGGCATCTCTAAATAAATGAAAGTCAATTTATCATAAAAAACCTTCTTAGTTTCTTCGTCTATAAGTTTGACATCATACCTATACTTATCCTGATTTTTTTTATCCTCTTCAAACACGAAATCAAGTATACCTATTGAATATATCGCTTTCAACTCATAGTTCCACTCTGATCTTTGTGCTTGTTCTTGAATTGGAAATGTAGCGTAATACAAACTTCTATCCTTAAAAAAGTTTTGTTTACTCTTTTGCATTTCGACAATAAACTTCTCTCCTCTTTCGTTTTGACAGTAGATATCAAACACCGCTTTTCGATCTACTTCTCCTTTACCTAAATGTTCATTTTTAGAGTAAGATAATTCAACGATTCTTCCTTCATGTTTTCTCAAAAGTTCGTTTAAGAAATCTAATAATAAGTCCTTGTTTGGCTCCTCTCCAAATAATTTCTTGAAACCGAAATCTGTAAAAGGGTTAATGTATTTTTCTCTAATCTTACTCATTGGTAACTGTTTATATATCAAAATTAGGATTTTCTTTGATTTATATCAATTAAAATGTATTTAGTATAAAAGATTGAACATAGAACAAATTACATTCGTTGCCGCACAAAAGGATTCATGCCGTAGCGAGGCTATTATAGCTCTACTTTAATTTTTTCCTTTATTTTTTTCAATATTCTCTCTTCAAACTCCTGTTTATAAGGTTTATTTTTCCACCACCAGAAACTTTCATTCACCATTCTCCAATTTCCTAAAGTCAAACTACTGTTTAAACCTACAAAAGCGAATATCGTTGAGTTTTTAGTTTTAGGTCTTGTCCAAGTTTTAACTATTTCATTTTTATCAGGGTAATAAAAATAGATATAATACCAGTGGTCTAAGAATTTTTTATTTTCCCTCCCTTCTTTAATATAGAAACGCTGTCCTCTTGGAATCTTTACTTTCTCGGTTAAAACTAGTTTAGGATTTTCTTTTTTTACACTTTCAATAATTGAGATCAGTGAATCTTCTGAAATTTCAAATTCATAAGTTTCAACTCTTGCATAAGACCCCGGAGCCATAAACCAAGCCACTAAATAGGCTGAAAATAGAAAGACTATTATTGCCGCTAACCATCTAAAAAAATATTTTCGTTTAAATTCTTCCATTTCGTTTCTCATTACACAACTGATCACACACCACAAAAAAAATACAATTAGTCACCTCTGCAACTAAACACACCTACTAGGTGAACTTATTATTTAGTTCTAAAGGTAGTACTTATCTCCATACTTACGAACCTATTAAACATGAAGGATTATCAATTGTTACACTTTTTAGAGTTACATATAGACAACATTCTCATAATAAATACGAATTACACAAAAAAACATAATTCTGCTAATACTATAGAAAGCAAGGTTTTAAGCTAAAAAACACTAAAAACAACCTCCTTGATTTTTAGAAAACTGGAAACTTTTGAGGTTTCAATGAATATTTATATACATTCATTTAATTCACAAATTTCATACGTAAATAGGTATTATATTACTATTGTATAACAACTTAACAACACTTTGATATGATGATTTTCTATTTCACACGATCTACAAAAAAAGCACTTAATGAAGCAACTCTAGCTTATATTGATTACATTATCGAAAATGAAGAATTTCCTTGTTTAGATAATAACGATTGCTTTAAGGGTATCCCTGAAAAAGACATAAAAAAGAGAATATCTCTTTTAGTGAATAACTACTCTAACTACACCGTAAACCCTACAAAAATACCTAAGACAACTAATGAGCGTGTTTGCAATATATTACTAAACCATATTGACCGCCTTATAGACCGCCTTATAGAAAAAGGGGTTATGATAGCAAGGGTTTCTAAATTCATCCATTCTGGACGACCTGGTCAAGAGATAGGAGTTTATAATACTTCTCTAGGGTAAATCTTCATAAGTAATCGCCTCTTTAGCTATTAAAGTCTGGAAATTTTTTAATTTATCAGGATTACAGCTACTTAATTCAACATAGGTTTTTTCTGATTCAGGAAAAGTATGTAAAGCTAGGTGACTTTCTGCAAGTAACCAAAAACACGTATATCCTTGTTTTTCAAAATGATGCTCATTAAAACCAACAATATGAAAACCAACATTTTTCAGATATAAATCATAACGTTGCTGTAACACTATAGGATCACAACCTTTTATCCAAAATCGGAGATTATAAATTTCAGCGTCTACTTTTTTGTAATCTTTTTTCATGTAGTTGTTATATTATAAGAGTAAAACACATAAAGGTGATAGTATGTTTATCAATACAAATCCCAGTTCCCTTTCTGATAATATTGATAGAGTACAGGATCGTGAATGCGATTAACACGTATGGCATCTTCATTATCTTTCATAAAAAACGCATCTTTACCGAATGATGTCAACAACAACATAGCTTCTTTCGTTATCCACTTCGTATTAATTCCTTCAAAATTCAGAGACTGCAATCTTTTTAGAATAGAATCACTTGTAGGACGATTCGTTTTCGCTCCAATAATCCATCCCCACTCTCCCATAGATAACACTTGATTGTGCATCGCTACTGTTTTAAAATTAACTGACGCCATTGTCTTTTCAATACATTTATAAGCTTTAGTAGCAAAATAAGGACTTCCTGCCTGTGTAATCAAAAAACCCTCACTGGATAATCGACGATAACAATGACTATAGAACTCATGAGAATATAGACGATTAAGTTCTACACTTCTAGGGTCAGGAAGATCTACAATAATTACATCATAAAAACGACGCTCTTTCTCTGTTAAAAAGAGATAAGCATCTTCATTATATATATGTAACTTATTACTATTCATAGCTCCTTCATTGATCTGTACTAGAATGGGATTATTCTTTCCTAATTGTGTCATACTAGGATCTAGATCTACTAGATCAATACGTTCAATACTGGAATACTTCAATAACTCACGCACAGCACAACCGTCACCCCCTCCTAAAATCAAAACTTCTTTAGGACGTTGTGCTAATTGCATTACAGGATGTACCAAAGGCTCATGATACATAGCTTCATCTATAGAACAAAACTGTAAATTTCCGTTAAGGTAAAGCCAGTGCTCATCTTTCCACTCGGTAAGTACAATTTTTTGATACTTCGTTTGTTCGGTATATACGACCTTATCTTTATACTTTTTTTGCTCTCCCCACTCTATAATAGGCTGACAATATATCACTCCCAAACAAAGGACGACAGCAACATTCAGTAGTAAGATCAACATCTTATTCCCTTGCCTTTTTTGGTTTAGTTTATTTCTAAACTTTAAAAATACCATAAAGGCAACAGCAAAATTGATAAAACCAAGTACAAAAGGTGTATAAGAAAGTCCTAATATAGGTAAGCCTACAAAGGCAAAAAACACCCCCCCTAATAAACTCCCATAATAATCTTTTTCTAGTATAGATGAAATATTAGTTTTCAAATCATCATAAGCATTATTTATACGAATCACTAAAGGAATTTCTAAACCAATAAGCAATCCAACAAGCATACTTATTACATAAATCAGTAGTTCATAATATTCGCTAAATGCTGCTACACTATAAACTGTTATTGAGGAAAAAGCTACTACTATGGAAAGCGAAACCTCCAATAATAAGAAATTCTGAATTAAGTTCTTTTTGATCAACTTACTTATTCGGCTCCCCAATCCCATACAGAATAGCATGAGCGACACAATCATTGTCCACTGAAAAACAGCATTACCGATAAAATAAGTCGCTAGTGTTGAGAGAATATACTCTGCAACAATACCCGCAAACCCTGTAGCAAATATTGCAACCTTAAGTATAAAAGATTTTTTTTTTAAAAAGTCCATGTTATCAGAATAGCTGATCCGATGTAAGAGAAGGCCTCTAGAAGTCCCGCACCTAGATTAGGTACTTCTTGCTGACATATCTCTTGGGTTAAACTACGCTCTACTAGTAATATTTTATCGCAAGACTTACGTACGAGTGGCAACAATAAGATTCCTACGATTCCATAGACACCAAGATCCATAAATGTAGTTAACCATGTATCAAAAGGATCAATTAATGCATTTAAAATAACAATACAAATTGCAATTATGGCTCCTGAAAAAGCTGTTCCTGCAGCAACATTATCTTTTTCGATTTCATCATGGATATCATAAGGCGTCCATTTTAAGAAAAAAATTGAAGAGATAATCAACATAACATTACCTATTGCCCAATAGACAATAAAAGTAAATAGCCCCTCAAGAAAACTTTCGGACTCCCCCACTAAGGAACTATATAAAATAAGACCATTACCAATATATACAGCTGCCTCGATAAGCCCTGTACCTACATTCTGATCTTCGATAATTTCTTTTTTTATACAAAACTTAGGTAATACAAGTTTGTTTGTAAAGCGTACTGAAACCTGAAGTAACAACATTCCTAAACTACTATAAGTAACAATGTAACCTATATCAGTAATAAAACCGTGACTCTTCCCTGAGATACTGGCAATGAGTATAATAACTATTGCCACAAAGTAACCAACATACGAAACTATAAACGCTAAATTATCTTTTTCTACAACTTCATGGTTAATTACCATATCCTTATTGGTCACCTTAAACAATAACTTACCAACTATAAACAGTAAAAGACTCACTATAAGATACCCTAAACTATGAATTGTGGTTTCAAAGTCAACATAATGTGTAAGTGTTTCCATAATATATAGTAATTTATTTTCCATAGCCTCCTGAGCGTCCTCTATAAGAAGAACCACTACTATATCGACTAGTATTTCTATAGGTTTTTGAATAACTTTTACGTGAATTATACCCCCTTGACTTTAAGGAATTCGCACTTTTTTGAACTTTACTACGTACTTTATTTTTAAAAGCAGAAGACTTTTTACTCCATTTGGTAGTGCTAGAACTAGCAGTATAAGCTCCACCTGTTCCATATTCTTTAGCCTTTCCGTAATAACTTTTTCGACCTCGGTAATTTCTTTTATAATATTCCCAATCACTACGAGGGTAGCCTCCATAATGACTAGGACCAAAAATAATATTCTTCAAAAAGTAATAACGCAGATAAAAATCCCAAAAAGAGGTTCCATCGGCATGTGTACGCCATCGTCCGTATTGTGGATTTCCAACATAATTACTCATACCAGCAGGAGCACTATTTTTATCGAGTACACCATTCGTTTTACTCAGAAT
>CAYYNF010000110.1:0-7549 GCA_964472695.1 uncultured Flavobacteriaceae bacterium | reverse complement strand
CCTATGATCAATAAAATTCAAAATATTCTAGTTATAGCATTTGTTTTTTGACAACAAATACTTAATTTAAAAAACATATAAAACTTATAAAATGAAACCTATTATCCTAATCTTAACATTATTTAGTTTACTACCTTCCTATGCTGGAATTACTATATTAAACGGACTGACACATATTCATAATAGTAGTAAAGGAAGTTCAATTTCTGGTGAAATTATTATTCAAAATATGAATAAAGAAAATCAAGAACGAGTAACTATCTACATGGAAGATGTGAACCATGAGTGTAATGCTGAAAACCCAGTACTAGGAGAAGATGAATTGCAACGTTCTCTAGCAAAATGGATTTCTTTCAACACTACAGAAAGAGTATTAGAGCCTAATGAAAAATTTATTTTAAAATATAACTTAACTGTTCCTGAAACTTTTAATTCTGACATTGATGAGTTTGGCTCATTTTGGAGTACTGTTATGGTTGAAGGAGATACACCTATCAAAGAAAACTACCAAGACGGATTACAAATCAGCTCAAAAATTCGCTATGGTATACAAATGGTTGTAAATATTGGAAATATGGTAGATCCTGAGATCGACTTTGTAAATATTGACCTTAATAAGAAAAATAATACAATACACAACCTAGATATTTCTCTAGAAAATCAAGGTGTTTTCTTAGTTAAACCTACACTTATATTAGAATTATTTAACGATATGGGTGATAAAGTATATAAGACCAAAGCCGAATTTAAAAAAGTATATCCTAAGGGATGTAAAGACTTTTTAATGCAAATTAAAGATGTTCCTAAAGGAAGTTATGAAGGAGTACTTGTTGCCGATTACGGAGGAGATATGTTTGGTATCAACTTAACACTCGATATCGAGGAGTAATAAAGCCTTTAAGAAAATTAACATCCATAAAAACTTGTAGTATTATATAATACTACAAGTTTTTATATTAAAATAATTAAGTGTTTAATATAGAACTATTAAACACTTCCTATACAACTTCTCAATACGCACTACATTGCTAATGTTGTTACTCTATAAGTGTTTATTATTATTTAATTTTTTATCAAATGATATTGTCCTAGACATTGTCAAATCACCTACTGAATTTGTACCAGGAAAACATCACGTAGTCATGGTACGTGTAACTAATAACTCAAACACTGCCGTAGAACCTGAGCTTAATTTTAAACTTCCTAAAGATTGGGCTATCGTATCGAAATCTTCAGCAAATAATATAAAGTCCAAAGGAAAAAAACTATTTATTTGCTCCATTTCTGTTCCCAATAAAACACCTTATGGAACCTACGACTTTGATGTGATTCTAACTACAAAACAAGGGCTTCAAATTAGTAAAACAATAAAAGCCCCTATAAAAAAAGTACATCAAATTCGTATTGATATACTCAAAAAGCCTGAATACTTAAAGCATGAAAAAAACTACACCTGTACCTATCTATTAAAAAATGAAGGAAATATCAATGAAAAAATATCCTTATCCTCGAGTCGAGGAAATATATTAGATGAAAATATACGTCACCTTCCGATGAACTCAACAACTCAGGTTGTTGTAGAACAAGCAGTACCCCAAGATATTATACAAATGCAAACTACCATAAATGACGTTATTGTAAAATTAACTGAAATAGATAGTATGGTCAGTAAAAGTACTTCTATTAAAGTATATCCTAACTCCAATAAGAAAGCAGATCTTTATCATAAATATCCTCTAAAAACCAAGTTATCCTACCTGTCTTTTAAAAATGGTACACAAACTACCGAAGTATTACAATATGAACTCATCGGAAAAGGTTACTTAGACAAAACTAACCTACATTACCTAGGACTCAACCTACGTGGTACAAATAAGCCCCATTACACACGTTACGAAACCTACAACCGCTTTTCGTTACAATACGAATACCTAAAAACTGAAATAAAATTAGGTGATGTGAGTTTAAACTTTTCTCGTTTATTAGAACAATTACGACTGGGGAAAGGCATGGTGTTTACTAAGGAATTCGATAGATTTCGTCTACAGACCTTTGCCAATAAAACAACTTTCTTACCCGAAATTGACCACCAAATTGGTATTGGGATTGATTTTATTATAGCTAAAAATTGTGTAGGACATGCTAAGAGTATTCACCGATACTATAGTTATGGATTAAAGACTGCCTCAACAAGTATTGGAGCTCTATTCAAAAAAGAAGATATAAGTATCAGTGCTGAACTTGGTATGAGCGTACGTAATGATAGTATCAAATTTGGAGGAGTATTGGATTTCTTTGTGAAAAAAAAAGGATTTCATATTTCTAGTAGTGTACTAAAAACCCAACAAGATTTTGAAGGTTATTACAATAATAGTACCTCAATACATACTAATACAGGAGTGCTACTTACTCGAAAAATAAATGCTAGCGCTAGTATCAACTACAGTTTGTTAAACCCTAAAGCGGATAGTATTATTCTACAAGTCGCTCCTTTTGTACAAAATTATGCTACAGGATTACACTATATACACTCTCGAAAACAAAAACATAGCCTTTTATTTAACTACCTAGAGAATAAAGACCGTAGTGAACAACAGAAATTCCACTTCCGAGAAAAAGTACTTAAATATGGGTACAAGTATATCTCTCGTAAATTTAACCTACACTTCAATCAGCATGTTTCTAAAACCACAAACTTACTCGCAGATACCGATAGGCAAACAGGAAACTCTATAGGAAGTAGTTTCTTTACTAATTATGTTATGCATTCTATTTTTAAAGTAGGCTGTAGTATTGATTATTCATATACAAACCGCTATTCACAAGTTGCAACACAATACCTTTTCTATGGTTTACAAATTGCTTATAACGACCTTAGTAAATGGTCACTAATGCTAAACTACAACAATGACTACCCTTTGGAGGAACTTTACAAAGCTGACAGTTTCTTAAGTCTAAATGCTAGTTATAAACCTAACTCACAACACGAAATTTCAATAACTACTCGACTTAATAGCCCTCTAGAAAAAGTAGAAAGTCGTAATATATTTACCAATATTAACTACACTATGGACTTGAACGTACCTATATCTAAAGATCGAAATGTAGGAAGTGTATTTGGGAATATACAAAGTGAGAACCCTAGAAATAGGAAAGACATTGTAATACAAATAGATGGATATTCAACAATTACAGATAAAGAAGGGAATTATCAATTCCGAAACCTAAAGGCTGGTAAACATTTCCTAAGTATAGATTATTCCAGTGTATCTGAAAACTTAATTAGCTTACAGAAGCTTCCTTTAGAAATAAATATTGAACCTAAAGATAAAATTGAATTAAACTTCAAACTAGTAAGCCCTTCAAAAATCACAGGAAAAGTAAACTACCGTAAAAGTAAACAAATCCAAGACGATAAATTCAAGAATAAAATGCCTCAACTAGTTATTAAACTTGAAAAATACAATGAAGATGGTTCCCTTCCTGATCAAGAAAATAGCGATGTATCACTAACCTTAACTGATCCTAATAAAGGTACTTTTCATTTTAACCAAGTGAAGCCAGGAAAGTACCTACTATATATCGTGACCAAACACCTAAAGAAAAAGTTCGAGTTTGTAAAGTACAAAAAAGAACTAGAAATTACACAAGGAAGTGAAATTGATGTTACCTTTCTTATGAAAGATAAAACTCGAAAAATGACTTTCAAAAAGCGAAAATTTAACCTATCCTCAAAGAAGAAATAAAACCTGTGCTATGCTACATAAAATACCTTGCTCCTTTACTATACTACTTATACACATATGTTGTATCACAGAACACTATGCTCAAGTACTCGACTTACACCCCTCAATAGTAGACTTCGATATTCCTGAAATAGCTATGCTAAGTGTAGTTCCACATAATCAAACCGTACAACTACGTATAGACCGTAGTACGAATGCTGGAAAAGGCTACGCTACTAGCTATACCAATAACGACAAGTGGATCAACTTTAGCTCAACACTAACCGAAGGAGGAAGTTTACGTAGTATTTTTGTCCAAATCATACAAGGAGCTCCCCCTTCTGGAACATCAGTTCAGCTAAATGTTAGCGAATACCAAGGCATAGGAGATGGTATTCTAGGAAATTCCCTCCCTCCTATTATCTTATCTAAAATACCGCAACCCATTATTAATAATATTGGAGGTGGATATACCGGTACCGATATTTCTAATGGATTTCAACTACATTACGAACTACTTATTGATAACTACGATCTATTAAACTATGAAGATTCAACTTCTCTAAACATCACTTATACCCTTGTTGATCAATAAAATGACATCATCCCAAAACTAATAATCATGAAAATTACACTAACCTTATGTTGCCTTTGGATAACAAAATGTTGCTTTGCCCAAATGACTGTAAACTCACAATTTCATAAAGGGTTTACTAGTATAAAAATGCCTTTAATTGCTGGGAGCAATATTAGTGAAAGCTTAACCTCGGCAGATGATGGTTATTTAATTAGCGTAAATATTTTGCCAAATACTGTTCAAAATAACATTTATAATACTTGGCACATACAAGTAAGACGAAATGACCTTTCGTGGCACCCTAACCTAAACATACACTTACAGCGTACCGGTGAAGGTGATTATTATTATGCGAACACTTTATCAGGTGCTTCTGAATATATTTCAATATCCTCTATAAACCAAACTTTTATAAATGGTCGAGGATGGATAGACAATATCCCATTCCAACTCAAAATTACAGGAATATCAGCTACCCTACCTGCTAAAAGTTATAGCACTGAAATCGTGTTTACCTTGATAGATGATTAACTAAAAAATACACATCTCAACTGACACAAATTATAAGTAACACCAATTAAATATCTATAAATAAAATTATTCTCCCCTATAACACAATAATATTCAACTATTCAACGTTATTATAGAAAATGTAAGTTCAATGAGTGGAATAACACAAGAGAATAAAGCTATCATTTTACGTAACGCTAAGTTAATGATACAGGCCATTAGTGAAGGTAAAGGGAATTTATCTAATTTTAATTTCGATGCACTAGACTTTGATTTCAGATATAAAGAAGAAACAGCTAGTATTTTAAATCTTTTGTATAATGGTGAAAAACCAGATGAATCTTACGGACCTGTTGTCGAGTTATTTTGTAATAAGTTAAAAGAAGCTATGCAGCAAACTACTTTACCTGTTGAAGAGTTTCTAATAGGGTTCTTGAATTACAATGAAGCAATACAAGAAACTGCTGTAACTCTCAGTATTGAAAAGCAATCAGAAAGTAATAAGAAACCATATATGAATCAAGAGATAGAGGATCTTGATCTAGACTCTTTCTTTGATATACATTATCATAGTATTGATGATGCTAATATACCACTATTAAACGGTATAATACCTCCTATTACCACCGACCTAAATCAATTAAAGAAAGAACACATTGATAATATATGTATCGCCTATATAGATTACTGTATAGAATATGGACACGCACCTGATAAGAACCATGAGATACTTAAAGGTTTTGGAGAAGAACAAATTTCAAAGAGAATTAGAAAATTAATTTCCAAAGAATCGAACGATAGCCTTTGTGAAAGTGATTTATTTAGAGAAAAATTATCAGAATTTAATCTCTATTTAGATAACCCCGATAATGAAAAAAAAATCGAAAAGGAGTATTTTAAACGATCAAATGGTGTAACCCCTAGATACTATGAATCTGAAATTTTTAAAGATTTATTAGTTGAGTTTACTGAAAATCTCATAAATACTCCTAGTGACTTTATGAGTGAAGACAACAACAGTTCTTCTAATATTTTCTTTTATAAAGGGGTTGATATCTACTTTTTTGAAGTATATATTAATAGAGAAATTCAGAAGCTATTAGAGGCGACATCAGATCCAGAAACTGATATCGATAGAAAAATCAAGAGTAATATTGAAAAATTACTAAAAAAGATAACACAGTATTCCGAGACAAATTTTGAATCAATTGATGAAATAGCTAATACTGAAGAAGAATCAACACGTTTACGTTCAATGATTTCTGGTTACATAGAAAAAAGCAAAAAAGATACTAAAACCAATACTTTACTAAAAAAAAGCTCTCAACAACTTACTTCACCAAGCTCCACTACCTCATACCGATCTCTAGATATGGGAAGAGATAGATCTTCACAACTGTTAGAGTACATACGATGTTTTGAAGAAAACCCCGAAAATTACAATAAAGCAACTGCCAAACAAATTAAATATCACAGAGAGCAACTAGACACACTCGCATCAGAGTTACTTGATGAATTATTCTTAAACAATGAAGAATCTTCTATCGAAAAACTTAAAAATTTGGTCGCTCTTAAACAGCTAAGTGCTTGCTCAGAAATCAAGATACATGATTATCTTTTTTACATAAAAGAACATGGAACTCAAAATAAAACTCTAGCCAGTAAAGTAGATCTATTGTTTCATCAGCTTACTATATTAAGCCCTTATACCGAAGATAAACGAAATAAACTTAAATCTAATATTAATAATACAGCAGGTGAACTCATCTTCAATACTTGCATAAAAGACTACCTCGAAAAAGGAATAATGTCTTCTATATTTTTCGAGCAGCCTAATTATGAAAATCTAACAAATTACCTAGATGGTACCGACAGAAACTATCACAGCCAAGAAACTACTAGAAACATATTACTTTTTAAAGAGAATTTAAATGAACGAGGACTTTGGGATGATGATGAAGATTTAGAAGACCAGGTATTCTACAGTATAGATACTCTTGAAAAGGAGTCTAAATTATATTCTTTTTTACAAAATCATGAAGATAAAGTATGGGGGAATTATGAATCAAATATGAGATCTCATATCGAGATACTTAAACTTTCTGATAAAGAACTTTCTCTAGTTCCATTAGCTCTACAGGAAAAAGTAAAAAGGTTTAAAGATGATCTAGGTATAACTCCTGAGAACATTAACGAAAAGATAAATGCATATAAGCAACAAGCTAAAATGAAAGCTGATGCTATTGAATATATCGAAAAAGGATATACAGGTAACTTGGGTGATAACCTACCTTTCGTAAATCTAAGTCAGATTATCAAAGTATCTTCTTATATAGAAGACTTAGATAAGCGTATCCAAAAGTCACCTGAAAATCATGGAGTACCTAAAGAAATGGTACGTAAATTAGCTAAACTAAAAAAACACCTTAAGTCTGATAGTATTCTTCCTGATTTTTATAAAAAGATATTTAGGTCAGATGATGTATTAGATAAGTGTGTGAAAGTACTTAACGAAACAAATAAATTCCCTAAATTTCATGAAGACCCTATTAAACAACATCAAATAGAAAACTTACTTATTGAGCAACTAATCTCACGAACTAAATCCATTGGATTTATCAGTAGTATCAGTCAACCTCTTAAAAGTATATGTTCTGAATCTAAGGATTTTATTGAAACAGTAAGCAACTATAAAAGATATAAATGTAAAGATATTAATAAGGAAAAAGAAGCCAAA
>CAYYNF010000109.1:0-7641 GCA_964472695.1 uncultured Flavobacteriaceae bacterium | reverse complement strand
GTAATACTAATTGAAATATTATTTGTCATATAAATAATATTTCAATTAGTATTACTTGTTGGAGTAGAATGTATTACTTAAAAATCTCGTGAATGACCAATATACTCAAAATAGTAGTTTTATTTATTTTTTTTCAACGAAGTGTATAGGGTTTTAAGTATACTATTGATAAAATTAAGGAGAGGTGTTTTTAGGATACTATTTTTTTTTGAGAGAGTATTACTCCTAGGTGTATACCTTCATGAAAATTATTGAATTCAATGGCTTTTTCAATATTGTCTAAAGTAATGTTTACACTAGTTGTATAGTCATTATAAGTCTGAAACTTTTGGTTTTTATAATCTTCTAGTAGTTTTTCGGGAAGTGTTGTAAATAGTTCTAGGATCTCATTCCATTCCTTCTCATTAATTTCAGATGTAGGTGTAGTTCCCTTTTTGTATTTTTCTACCATTTCATCAGAAATATGAAGATTTAGATTAGACATTTTGTAGCATAATAGTTGCTGAGTAACTACTAGGTGAGCTATATTCCATCCTATACTGTTTTTATGACCTTCTGGGATAGTGTTTATTTGGAGTAATGATAATGGAGAAACTATTTTTAGCATTAGTGCTCTTCCTTTGCTAAGTATGTCTGTTTTTTGTTCTATTGTATTCATGATATGGTATTTTTTCCGTAAAGATACTAATAGTATTTGTATTGAGTATATACATATGAATTTTCAAAAACTCTTCCAATAGCACAGAGCAAAAAAAGCCTCAGACGATCATTTCGTCTGAGGCTTTCTCCTGCCAAAGAGATAAAGTTTACAATTGTTTTAACACTTTACAAGCGTAAGACGTTTCATTCGATTTATCTATAATTGTAAGAAAGTACAAACCTACATCGAGTGTACTGAGCTCAATTGTAAATTTTTGCCCATTAATTTTAAGGTCTTCTTCGTATAAACTAAGGTTGCCTTTTTGGTCATATAGGTACCAAGACACGTTTTTACTTATTTTTGGCAATATAATTTTCGTTTTATTACTAGCAGGGTTGGGTAAACATTTTATATGATTATCGGTGTCAGTGCTAGGAGTAAATACTTTCGTAATAATACTTTCTTTATTTTGTACTAGTTTTGGAGATGTAGTTAGTACTAGATCTTTAGTACTGAGGTCAAAATTTGTGTATTGGTTATAATCTCCTTGCACAGAAAAAACGATACTTTGTAATGCTGAAAAAGGTTTATGTTCTCCATTTGTGTTTTTGAATTCACTTAGTGCTAGTGTGTGATGTTTTGTTTCGGTTTCCGCATTCAAATCAAAACTCAGTCGATCTTCCCAGCTTGTTGTAGTATCGGTTAGTAAGCTAACTTCGATAGGAAGATTTGTGTTTACATCTAACTGTAAGTACTGGTAGTTTTTAATATCTAAAGATAGGTTTCCAGCAAGGATATTTCTAAAAATGTTAACCGTTTCCTTTACTGAGCCTTTTGCAGTAATATTTCTTTCGATAGCATGACCTTCATAACTAGAGGCTTGGTTCTGAGCGTTGATCGTGAAGTCAGTTACTTGGTCAACATTGTTGTTGTAGTCAATTCCCCACGGACCATCTGCCACATACATCGAGTCATGAGTGCCAGAATCAGGAGGGCTAATTGAGAAGCCCATATCAAAAATAGGGTCCAGAGTGATGTCGAGCCTTTGTTCCCATGCTCCGTCTAAGGCTATATATTCTATCAGTGGTTCGTATGCACCTATTTCAGTTGTTTTGTATGAGCCTTCTAGGTACAGGTTAGTTGCTTTTTTTCGGTTGATAATATCTAAAGATAATATACCGTTGCTATATTTTCCTTTTTTTATAAATACATCAGGAAGCCCAATGGGTACATCATTGTTATCGATGAGTTCTTTTTCGTTCTTTAAATTTTGTAAAATCGTATGTATAATGTGTCCAACCTGTGCTGTGGTATTTCCCCATATTTGAAAGTTTCTATAGTTTCCTTTAGGGTAGTCTTCAATATTCCATAGGCTATATAAGCTCTGACTATTACCATTATCTCTCACCGAAAAACTTACCGAAAATTCGCTACTCTTGTCGTAATGTTCTAGTTCGGTATAGACCATTTCATAGCCGTCAACTTTTATTACACGTGCATCAATAAGTTGGGCATTGTTTAGTCGGTCGCAAGTATTTTTAGAATGATTATACACATTGTCTTTTGTTGTAGTGATTAGGCTAGATGCTACACGGTTACTACCTTCATAGTAATCTAAAGAAAATATATTGGTAGCATTGGTAATATTGATTAAGTCATTAGGACTAGCTAGTGAAGCCGTTTCAATACCAAGTACTCCTGTATCGGGTAAGTAATGCGATAACGGATGAACTTCCCCAAAACCTGTTTGTCGTTTAAAACTAGTTTGTAGTTTTTTTGTGTTGTGGAAATTATGATTTTTCACGCGTCCAAAGTTACGTTTAGCAATTAATTTGGCTAAGTCACCATTACTTTCGAGTCCTCCGTCATTTGATGAGCTTACACGCGCACTTACTTCAATCTTTTTTATATTAGTTACTTTCATTGCTTCGTATGGGTTGGCAGTAATGTAGAACAGTGCGTCATTAAAATCGTTGTCACAACCCTGGTAGTCACGTCGGATATCTTCTATTCCTAAAATAATTAATTCGTTATCAGGGTCGTGGATCATTACTGTATGGTGTTGCTTGTCTTCATCAGATTCAGGATTAAATTGATGGTCTGAAAATACTTGCCAAAAACCAGAAGTGACTTCTTGCCCGTTCCAAGCATTTGCTAATAGTACCCAACCAATGCCTGTACCTGCTTTGAAGCGACCAATCTTTACTTTGTCTCCGCTCACTAAAGAACCTCCACTATTGAGTCCTGAGCAATTAGGAAATATGATTGTAATATCTTCAGGGGTAGGGGTACTGGTGAGAGGGGTGCTAACATCATAGGTGTAAAACCCTAGTACATTACGGTAACCCGCCCCTTCAGCAACAAAAGTTACCCAAACATCAGCATTTTCTGTAAGCTCTAAATTACTATCGTAGCCTGCAGTAATATACTGTGGATTATAGGTGGGTACAGGAAGCCCTTCAGGGAAGGCATTTTCAATTTGCTGAAGTGTGTTAGAGCTTATTTCATCACGACCGTCTAGGTACAGAGGTGTTCCGTTTCCTGTATATTCTCCTAAAAATTGGTAAGATTGTGCGAATAGACAAATTTGAAATATAGAAAATGTACATATGAATATAAATATTCTCATAGGGGATTGGTATGTTTAGGTTAATAATTTTATAATAAGTTAGTTTTCTAGGGATGAAAAAAGGGGGTGATCTGTTAAAATGCACCTTTTAAAGGTTTATTAGATGTTTTAGGGGTAATATCTGCTGCGGTGCTTTTTATCTATCTAGTAGGTTGTTTTATTCTAGAAATAGATGCTAAAAAGGTGAGAGAGTACTTGGTTTGTTGAATTTATTATTTATCTCACTGAATTTAAGAATGCACTGAGTTTTCTTCTTAAAATTAGTAACTCATGTTACGCAATAAAATCGTAATTTAAGGTTTATGAATGTTAATAACTTACTTGATCTTTACACAGACTACTTATTAGTTAACCCTAGCTTCATCTTGAAAATATAGGTTAACAGAATAAACGTTATCACGAATTATATCTTATTTTAGTTTCTAAAAAAACACCTAAGATTATGCAAACCGACGGCAACAAACATAATACGTTCTCGAAATTTAAAGTTTTTGAGTCATATTTTTATTAAAATTGTAATATTAATCTCCGTTAAGATTTATATTTGTAACTAATTGATTTAGATGTATATTTGTGTTCGAAAAAAAATAGAATTATGCCAACATTAGAAGGTTTTAAAGAGTCAACAGCAGAAAGAAATGATAGATGGTTAAGAGAGGCAAGTCTAGCAGAAGTTTTAAATCAAACAACTGACTTAGATTTTATAACTAATTATATCGATAAGCAACTACAGGATTTGTCTGGTCGAGACGGTCTTACTGATGAGGAGTTAGAGGTGACAAGGAGTGCAGCTGAAACATTTGCTCAACTAGCATCTAAACTTTCTCGAAATCCTAGACTTAATAATGTACAAGTAGCAGAGAAGGTAGATGCGAGTATACGTCGATTTGTCGCAGGAGGTTTACAAGCAAGGTTAAGGGAAGCTAGAGAGATAAGAGAACGTAAAGTGCGAAAAGATTTTAAAAGAAGGCATCCAGGCGTAAGGTTTTAAGAATTAAAAAAGTTGTGTTAGTTAATACGTTAACATTAGCTTTTACTTCAAACAAAGAAAGGTAGCAAGTACATTGCTACCTTTTTTATTGAGAATTTTTAAGTGTTTTAATAATAGGATTTTACTTGTAGTTCATGTTAGTCTCTTGATAAGATATTTAGGATATACCAAAATAGTAACATTAATGAGGCAAATAGACCTAAAGAAGCTCCTACATATTGATCTTCAGAATAGCGGTGTACCATATTAGAAGTTTGGTAGAGTATAGAGCCAGCAGCTAGTACCGCCATTCCTACGCTAAACCAAAGTCCTAAGTTAAATCCAAAGATCATTCCTGCAATCATCATTCCCAGTCCAACAAAAAAGCCTATACTTAGTATAGAACGCATAAACGAGAAATCTTTTTTACTTAACAGGGCTACTGCTGATATTCCTGTAAATAGTGATAAAGTGATAATGGCAGCTTGGTACAATATATTCTGTCCGCTTTCGGCAGTAATAAGCATTGCCATTCCAATTAAAGGAATAAAAATAAATGCTTCAGCAATAACATATAGTAGTAAAGCTCCGTATTGTTCGTTTCGATTATGACTTTTTAGAGCCGTATTTTCTGCGTAGTTGGTAATAAACATAAATCCAACAAGTAACATCATCCAACGCCAACCTTGGGTCATAGACATAGCAAATTCTAGAATGCTAGGTACTTGAAAAAACACATACTCTACCATTGCGAATAATAGTACAGCTATAGCTAGGTGGGCATAAGTTTTTCTGAAAAATGTAATGCGTCTTTCTTCTGAGATTGCACTAATAGGTAGTAATTCGTTAAATTCCATAATGAATATTTTAGTTTAAAGCATTTGGTTTCTAATTGTTTTTAGAAACTTAAATATATTGATTTTTAGTGTTTTGTGCTATTTTTTTGTTTTTTAATTTCTGTTACGATACTATCCCATAAAGAAATACGCTGCTTCAGACTTTCTTCTGCTATCGTTGATACATCAGTCCATTTTTTTTCATCATCACCACAAAGCTCATTAATCATTTCAAGGGATAGTGGTCCGTGTTCATCACCATCTACTTCAATATGTCTTTCGAAGTAGTAAGTAAGTTTAGGGAATTTCTTATGATGTTTAGTTTCATAAGATTTTATGATTTCAACAAACATGTCAGGTATTAAATTCTCCCTACCAAAGGTAAATGCACATGCGATTTTATGTATTTCACCTGTTTTAATAACATTGAATGTGTGTAATAAAAAGTCCTTAAGAGCAGTATTCAGATCAGATTTTTGAATACTAGTAATGGTGTCTTCTATAGTGTTGCAGTTGCTGATGAGGGTGTTTACTTCAGTACTACTGATACCTACTTCGTGCATAGCATCAAGGTACATTTCAAAGTGACTTTTGGGTATACCTATTTCGTTAAGATCACTTTCTTCTCCTAATACAATTTCGTTAATAAAACGTGCTGTAGTAGCATTTGAAACGGGTTTCCAAGGTAAGCTCACACAGGTTAATTTTATTTGTATCGCTTTCAATAAAGACATGAAATCCCATACAGCATATACATGATGTTGCATGAAAATATGGATGTCATTTAAGTTGTTGAAAACAGTATAAATTTCATGAGTGCGTAATTTATCTTTTAGATCACTTATTTTCTGTTCAACTACTTCAATATTAGAGTGCATATCGTGTTATTTTTTGTAAAATTACGATGAAATTTTAAAATATATCCGCTTTTTAATGGTGAAAAAATGAATACCAATTGAATTGTATATTTGTGGTATACATAATAATTCAATTGGTATTAATATGAGTTATGGAAAAAGAATTAAGAGGTGTATAAAATAGCTCTTTTGGTAAATTGTCATTTTATTTAATTACGAAATAATGACTTCGCTTTAATAAGTTCAGGAGTTCCTTCAGGAAGGTATTGTTCCCAACCTTTTTTACGGTTCTTAATTTTTTCAAGAATTTCCCTTGAAAAAATGCTCAAGTACTCAGGGTTGTAGTCTTTTATATCTTTCAATTTGTCATTGAATTTAAAGAACTTATAGAGTTCTTTCATTCGAGGTTGTAGTTTAATATTATCACTGTTAATAATATTACCTGTTTTAGGATCTATTAGTGGGTATAAGTATACCATTAAGTCCTTAAAGAATAACTTTCCGAAGGCTTCAAGAATTCCACCACTAAGATCCTGATAGTATTTATCGTTAAATATTTCAATAAAGTTATTTACCCCTATAGGTAATGCTATACGTTCTTTGGTATAGTTAGAGAAATATTCTACGAGTCGGTAGTATTCTTTAAAGTTAGATATCATTACAGTTTGACCTAACTGACAGAGTAGTCTAGCTCGATCTAAGAAGTCTTTTTCGTCAATTTCACCTTCCGACATTAGGTTGGACAGTGTAATTTCAAAAAGGACTTGTATTTTATCAGGGTCTACTTTGTCTTCATTTTTGAACATCTCAATTGACCTATCTAAGATGTCCATATTTACTTTTGTAACGGGGCGAAAACTACCACGAAGTGCTAGTACATTTTTTTTATAGAGAATACTAGCAGGTAATAGGTTTTTTCCATCAGGGCCAAATATGATTGCTTGAGTCATCCCGTTCTTTACAAGTTGAAGACTCATTAATCGATTGTCAACATCTTTAAAAACAGGTCCTGAGAAATTGATAGTATCGATTTCTAATTTGTCTTTATCGATATGATCGTATAGGTGTTGTAAGAGTTCTTTTGGATCTTCATAATGATAAAAAGCTCCATATATAAGATTTACACCTAAATTACCTATAGTAATCTGTTGGTGTCGAGCGTCATTTTCATGAAAACGTACGTGTAATGTGATTTCGTTATATTCGGTTTGCTTAGGGTCTGTTTGGTATCTGATACCTACCCATCCATGTCCTTTATATTTTTTAGCAAAATCGATTGTTGCTACGGTATTCGCAAAACTAAAGAAAAGTTTTGTAGGGTTCTCTTCTCTGGAAATACGTTCTTCCATAAGTCCCATTTCTTTGTTTAGCATTGTATTGAGTCGTGCAATAGTCACATATCTTCCGTCTGATTCAACACCATAAATTGCATCGCTAAAGGCTTTATCGTAGGCACTCATTGCTTTCGCAATAGTTCCAGAAGCACCTCCACATCTAAAAAAATGCCTTACAGTTTCTTGTCCAGCACCAATTTCGTTGAAACTTCCGTATATACTTTTATTGAGGTTGATTCGTAAACATTTACTTTTAATAGAGGGAAGTCGTTCAAAATTTTTTTCTCCAATCAAATTTGCAGCCATCGGTATATATTTTCAAGTAAATTTACATAAAGATTAACTGAAAGCATAAATAGTCATGGTGTTTTTTTC
>CAYYNF010000108.1:0-7718 GCA_964472695.1 uncultured Flavobacteriaceae bacterium | reverse complement strand
AGCTTATATAATATTAGTAATTTCTAACTAAAGTATATTGACGCTACTCCAATTGTAGAGATGGATAAATAGCCTCCTTATCAAGTAACTTGTAAGTACCTATTTTTGATTCGAGCTTTATATTCATAATACGTACTCTTTTCAATTTCTTTACTTCATACCCTAAATACTCACACATCCTACGTATTTGCCTATTAAGACCTTGAGTTAAAATAATACGGAAAGTAAATTTACTGATCTCTTCGACTTCACATTCTTTTGTTACTGTGTCCAGAATAGGGATTCCTTGCCCCATACGCTTAATAAAATCAGGAGTAATCAATTTATCCACAGTAACAATATACTCCTTCTGGTGATTATATTTTGATCTTAATATTTTATTTACGACGTCACCATCACTTGTTAGTAAGATCAACCCTTCACTAGCTTTATCCAAACGACCAATAGGAAATATTCTCCTATGGAAATTGATAAAGTCTATAATATTATCAGGGTCTCGTTGATCCGTAGTACACACGACCCCTACAGGTTTATTAAAGGCTAAATAAACATGATCATCATATGACTTTTGTACTGTTTTACCATCTACTTCAATATGATCGTTCTTGCTTATTTTTTGACCCAATTCGGGCAATTTTCCATTAATTAGTATGCGTTTATCTTCAATGAGTTTGTCGGCAGCTCTTCGGGAACAGTGACCTATTTCACTCATGTATTTGTTAAGTCGCACACCTTGTGCCTTTTTTTCAGTCATATTTGCTTTATTTTATATTTTTGAGCCTCTATAACAATCTTAATATTTATATTAAAATAATAAAAATAAGATGAAAAGCCTATTTTTTAGATAAAATGTAGATTGTTTCACATAAAATACCCTGCCATTACCTTAAATTAAATGCTATATAATTTGATTACAGTTGATTTATATATGTCATTATCTGTTTATCGATATCTATTGTGTTTAGTGAGTGTCCTATCCCTTTAACAGTAATTTCTTCAGCTTCTTTCCAATTTTTAGTAATATGTTTTGACCATCGATAAGGAGCAATTGAATCATCCACATCAAGTATAATTAGTCCTTTACATTGGATGTTTTTTGCAAACTTAGCCATAGAAAAAGATTTTATAGAAATATTAAATCTCTTTTCTATATAAATTTCAAATTGCTTTCTAAACTTTGAAGTTAGTCCCAAAAAACTACAGTAGCCATAAATGACTCCTTGCAGTTCTGAAGGGGGGGCTAGACAAACTATTTTTTCTACATAAGGTGTATTGTATAAATGTTGATGATAGATTGCTGTCATTGCTCCCATGGAGTGTCCAACAACATAGTTGGGTTTAAATTTATCCATTACTACGTTTAGGCACTTTGTATACAATAAAATGTGTAGTTGTGTTCCTGAAGATGCACCGTGAGCAGGAGCATCTATGGTCACGATATTGTAGTTTTGATTCTGAAGTAATACAATTAAGTTTTTCCATCTTAAAGAGTTGCTTTCCCATCCGTGTAACAATACAATGGTCTTACCTGTACCTTTCCAATGATATTGTTTTACATTGTATGTACCCACTTTTAACCAAGATTGTTCTGCTGTTGATAAAAGAGATTTATGCTCTTCTTTAAATCGACCTTTTTGTGGAGAACAGAATAGTTTAAAAGCTAATTTGTTGGCATATTTTTTAGAGAAAAAAGATAAATAATGCAAACCTTTACCTATTACATAAGGTTTATCCATGTTTGGCATATTGTCTATAATTATGATTTTAATAAAATTACTAAGAAAGGAAAGTGTAGTCTTTTCTTTGTAAATTATGTAATAATACCAATCGAATTATTATAAATAATAATTCGATTGGTATAATGTGGGGTACTAATATGGATTACATATGAATGCACTGTTAGTTCACTAGTGTACCTAAATAAACAATCAAGTGTAGTCTTGTTACTTCTTTAATGTTATTACAATAGAAATAGTGTATATGTAAATTATTTCTAAATTGTGTAATAACTTTTGGTTTTATCTAAAATAGCTATTTCCTTCTTTTAGTTTTCCCAGTCTATGAAAAAGTATTTAATTTTGGCATTATCAGGGATATCTGTCAGTTCTATTTTTGATTTTGTATCAAAAAGTAAGTCAGCTGGTAATTCCTTTTTGTTGATAGCAATGTATGCGTTTAGTTCTTCTATATTTACAATAGCAACACTCAAGGTATTTGTAATTTTTGAGATCGTGTAGTGCTCTTTAACCTCCTTAAACGTACTATTTATATTAAGTCCTTTCTCTGTTTTGAAACGGGAATCCATCACTCTTACTGTTTTTATAACCGAAGTAGAGTCAAATTCTTCTTCAGCCTCAAGTATTAACAAAGGGTTTCCTTGTTTATCGTAAATCTTTATATCGTTGCCTAAATCTAAGAATTCGTCTCCAGAAACTTCATTCGCTATAGAGTCTTTTGCAAAGACCTTTTTTAGTTCTCTTATCTGAGTTAGTTTATCGAGTTTACCAATACTATGCTCTGTAATCAAGAAAGGATTTTCACGAGCACAACTTATAGTTAATATTGTAAATATAGCTAGTGTTATTTTTTTCATACCTTGGATTTAATCTAGTAGATACAATTTTATAGTGTTTAATTTTCCTTCTAGGATTCAAAAAGCTGTATCTTGTTATAGGTGTCTATTATTTAATTTATTCGTGTTCTTTAGTATATAATACCAATTAAAATATTATTTGTCGTATGAATAAGTTCAATTATTTTTTCTTTACAGAAGAAAGAGACGACTTATATACGTCATAATATTTTTCAATTGGTATAAGTACTGTAATACGTCCAAAGTTATAGCTTTCTTACAAATATTACCTTATCAATTTATTTAAGTTTTTGTTAACTTTTTTTACACTAAAAAACTAACAATAAACTCATTACATTTTAATTAATGATAATTTTATGATTAACAAATTCTTTTCAATGTTTTCTATCGATAATTTTAAGACTATTCTTTATAAAAACACACTTTCTAGCTGTGTTAAATACACTACTATTACACTTTAATTTTCAATTGGTATTCGGATAACAAACACCCCCTCTTTTTTCACAAAAAAGAGGGGGTGTATATTCTATTAAAATAACTAGAATAATTTCTAGCCTAATCTAACCCCAGATAAACTAGTCTCTTTAGTTTTTGATCTTGAATTGCTAGATAAATGTGACAAACCTTGTAAACTACCACTTTGGGCAATAGAAACACCTAGCTCTAGAGAAGCTCCAGCAGTTGTCATATCTGCTTCAAAAGAAGTGTTTTTTTGCGCCTCTTTTGATTGTTTTTCAGCAAATTCTCTGACTTCTTTCAAACGAGATTTGATATACTTTTCTGTAAATTTTTGAATCCTATACGTGTCCGGTAACAGAAGACTAGCAGTCTTATTCTTAGCAAAATGCTCATTAAACTCTTTATCGAAATCCAATGCTATCTTATCAGGATCAGTAAGGTATAACGCATCATTACCTCTGAGGTATTCTACAGAAAATACTGAAGGATACTTTTGTATTTCTTTATAAATAGCTTCCTGAGCACGGTCTAAAGCAAGTAATTTAGGATAAGTACGCTGGGAGAAACTTGGTAAATCGGACTTAATAAAATTGTAAAACTTAAATTGATCTATATTCCCTGTTTCATCTAAAATATTAAACCTTCTCAAGGCATGTTCATGAACCGATGACTTGATAGATCTTGAAGTATCTAGAGGTGCTTCAAAATCATATGCCCCTCCTTGAAAAATATCATCTAAAAGCCACTCCACATAATTCGATTGTGAAAGTACTGGATAATCTAATAAATTTTGATTCTCAACTTTTAAGGCTTCCGGCATTTCAGTCCTTTCCTCTTCTGACATTTCAAGAATCTCAGGCTTGTATCTTAAACCACGTGTTAAAGCATAACGACACGCCATGCGTTGTTCTATTTCTTTTAATTTAGCTTGTGATAAGTCACCACGTAGGTTTTGCGGCATTTGTGTAATCGTGAAAAACAACAACTGTTTTAAAGGAGTCAGGGAATTAGCTCCTAACGATGAAGCCATCTGTTGTATGACTAAAGACCTCTTTTCGTTACTAGGAGGAAGTTTATTTAAAGATTGTAATAAGTAATTTGCGGTCACTCGAAAAGCTATAGACATATCTGATTCCCCCCTTTCCTTTTCATAAAAATCGCTAAGTTTATTCACCTTATCTTTAAACATAGCAACTACTTCTTCCTCTGAAAAACGTAGATAATCATCTGTTCCTCCTAATGAATACGTAGGATTCTTTGCTAAATCATTATCTAAATAGTCTTGTAAAGTAGTATCTCCAAAAGACCTTATTCGGAAAATAAAAGTCTTCATTAAAGATATAGGCAAGTTTTCATCAGTTTCTGGGATATATTGTTCTATATCTTGTATTTGGATACTACCTAGACCTTGTGAAACTTTTTCAAACATACCTAAAATAGCTTGCTTTACCTCTTCTATAGGAATCCCTTCATACATCCCTAGCTCATCCAAATAAATTGAACGAGACTGCTCCTTATCTCTCAAATACTTAATTGCAGCTTTCTCTACACTATCTACAACAAAAGGAGGCTGTTCCTGATCCCTCAAATACTTAACTTGTTCTTCTAAATCTTCTAGCATTGTTTTTTATTTTATTTATTTTTATGAAAAAGAAGTTTTTCAAAAAAGCTATATGATTAAAAAACTTACATGATCACTTCTAAGAAGCTAAGCTAACAGTTATTGCTCCCCCTTACAAGAACACCCATAAAAATATCATAATCCAAACAACAACATATATTATCTGTTAAAAATTCAGTTATAAGACAAATAAAATAGACTATTTAACACTACATCGCATTTCTAATGAAGTTATATCATTTAAGTAAATAATTATTCCACTCGGATAAACATCAACAGAAGACAGTTCTCTGAAAACTAAGTGATATAAGAATGTAGTCCCTAAGATTGGGGACTACCCCAAGCTTCTCTAGGGAAGAGATAATCTTTTCGTTTCTTTTTTACTTGTACGACTTATTTGTTGCCTATCGGTACTTTCTCTTAGACTACAAATAGGACTAATATAATCTTGATAATTGCTAAGATTTTCTATTTCCTCAGTAATTTTTGTATCAAATTTATCTTGATATCTTATTTTTAGTACTTTTTGGAAATTTTCAGTGAGATTCTCTGACTTTAATACTTCCTCTATTTTACTATTAAATACCTCTTTTAGCTTTTCAAGTGCTTTTTTCTTGTCTTCTAAGGATACATCTAAATCACTTATAATTAAACTACATTGGTGAGAATATTCAGATTCAACATTCTTCAACTCATCTCTTTTAGTTTGCATAAACATTAGAGCATTTTCTAAAACTTGCACCTCTCGATCGGGAAGAAGTATTTCTTCGAGTTCTGTTAAACTAGTTACAATTTCTTCAAACCATTTTTCACGAGTAAAAGATACTCCTACACTAACTTCTAACGTGATTTCTTTAAGCCTATCAAGCAAGCCTTCTTTTTCACTAGTACTCACTACAGTGTTCTCCTTTAAAATATCATAAACTTTCTCGATAAGTTTACCAAGCTCTATTAATCTTTGTTCAACAGAATCTTCTTTCGTATACCTTTCAACTAAATTAAAATTATTAGAAAGCTCTTTATTTATATCCTCTAACGTCATTAATGGATAAGCTTTCAATTTTAGTGCCTCAATATTGGTAACACGACGATGTATATCTTTTAACCTTCTTCTTATAGTGGTATTCTTTATTTTATAAAAATTTAAAATTCCTTCAAGGTTCTTAAGTAGCTCATACTTCTCTAACGCATTGAGCGTATCACTAACTTCTAGATCGTCAAGAAAATCACGAACTTTAGCCTTAAACCCCATGAGTTCATCTATTTTTACCTGTCTAAGATATCTCGTCTGTAAAATAGGACCTCCTTCTTGCTCTAAATCTGATAATCTTTGTTCAAAATCTCCGAAACTTCCTAAGTCATTTTCTCTAATCGACATAAAGCTTATAGTACCATCTATACCTTTCACCTCTCGATCAGGAAGGAGTATTTCTTCAAGTTCTATTAAACTAGCTACAATTTCTTCAAACCATTTTTCACGAGTAAAAGATACTCCTACACTAGCTTCTAATGTGATTTCTTTAAGCCTGTCAAGTAAGCCTTCTTTTTCACTAGTACTAACTACAGTATTTTCCTTTAAAATATCATAAACTTTCTCGATAAGCTTACCAAGCTCTATTAATCTACGTTCAACAGAATGTTCTTTCGTATATCTTTCAACTAAATTAAAATTATTAGAAAGCTCTTTATTTACATCCTCTAACGTCATTAATGCATAGGCTTTCAATTTTAGTGCTTTAATACCAATAATACGATCCTGTATACCTTTTAATCTTTTTCTTACAGTAGTATTCTTTATTTTATAAAAGTCTAAAATTCCTTCAAGACTCTTAAGTAACTCATACTTCTCTAGGGCATTGAGCGTATCACTACCTTCTATATCGTCAAGAAAATTACGAACTTTAGCCTTAAACCCCATGAGTTCATCTATTTTTACCCGTCTAAGATATCCTATCTGTAAAATAGGACTTCCTTCTTGCTCTAAATCTAATAATCTTTGTTCAAAATCTCCGAGACTTCCTAAGTCACTTTCTCTGATCGACATAAGGCTTATAGCACCTTCTATACCTTGTACCTCTCGATCAGGAAGGAGTATTTCTTCGAGTTCTGTTAGACTAGCTACAATTTCTTCAAACCATTTTTCACGAGTAAAAGATACTCCTACACTAGCTTCTAACGTAACTTCTTTAAGCCTATCAAGTAAGCCTTCTTTTTCACTAGTACTAACTACAGTGTTCTCGTTTAAGATATCATAAACTTTCTCGATAAGTTTAGCAAGCTCTATTAATCTAGGTTCAACAGAATGTTCTTTCGTATATCTTTCAACTAAATTAAAATTATTGGAAAGCTCTCTATTTATATCCTCTAACGTCATTAGTTTATAAGCTTCCGATCGTAATGCTTTACTCTCTTCGAGATCAGCAGCACGGTTATGTACATCTTTTAAACTTCTACTTACAACAGTATTTTCAATACTGTAAAAATCTAAGATTAATTGAAAATCTTTAATTAATTTATATTTCTCTAATGCATTTAGGGTGCGACTAACCTCTATTTGATATATAAAATTAGTAAATCTTTCTCTAAAGCTCTTAAGCTCATCATCACTTGTGATAGATCTAGTAGATTCTAATTTTAAAATGGAGTTGCCTTTTTCTAACTGTGCTAATCTTTGTTTAAAATCTTCGAAACTTTCTAAATCATTTTCTCTAATCGACATAAAGCTTGTGGTACGTTCTAAATCTTGCACCTCCCGATCAGGAAAGAGTATTTCTTCAAGTTCTGTTAAACTAGTTACAATTTCTTCAAACCATTTTTTACAGGTAAAAGGCATTCCGATACCTGTTTCTAAAGTGACCTGTTTGAGTTTATCGAATAACAACTCTTTCTCACTCAGACTAACTACGCTGTTATCATTTAAAATATCATAAACCTTTTCGATCAATTTATGAAGCTCTGTTAACTTACGTTCAACTGCATCTTCTCTCTCATATTTTTCAACTAAATCAAAATTACTAGAGAGCTCTTCATTAATATCATCTAGTG
>CAYYNF010000107.1:4319-7747 GCA_964472695.1 uncultured Flavobacteriaceae bacterium | reverse complement strand
GAATACATCAGTCATCACTTTAGCAACAACTTCCTGATCTGAAAGCATTATAAATTGAAGTGACTGATTTAATTGGTTCATATTTGACTCTAATTCACGAAATTGTCTTGTTGAAGGCATAATTTATATAATTATAAGTTTAATATTCATAGTGTTAACTTTATCAAGATATGAATTACAAAGGTTAAAAAAAGTAACTTTAAACTAATACCCTGAAATAATCAGTAAAATTACCTATTCTTTAATTTAACGATAAAGAGAATTCTCTAAAAAGTGATTACGCTATCCGATGATATTCTGTTGTGTATTTATTAATAATGAGGGGTGTTATTGTTCGAAGAGTTACAGTGAAATACAACTACATTAACTGCTAGGAAATAAGCGAAATAACTTCTAAATTAACAATATGTTTATCGGTAAATACTAAACCTTAATATTTATGTATCCTAAAAATGATTCAAATTTCTCAATAAAGAATTGGAACGAATCTGACCGCCCTAGAGAAAAACTTGTATTGAAAGGCAAAAAACAGCTTACAGACGCTGAGCTAATGGCAATTTTAATAGGTTCAGGTAGTAGAGATGAATCTGCAGTAGATTTATGTAAACGTATATTAGCTCAATACGATAATAATCTTAATACGTTAAGTAAACTAAACATTAATAATCTCACTAAGTTTAAAGGAATAGGTGAAGCAAAAGCTATTAGCATTATTGCAAGTTTGGAGTTAGGGCGTCGTCAAAGAGCATCTATTGAGAAGCAGACGCATATAAATTGCAGTCAAGATATATTTACCCTTATACAGCCTATACTAGGGAATTTGAATCATGAAGAGTTTTGGGTAATTTTATTAAATAATGCAAACAAAATACTCCATTATCAGATGATCTCTAGTGGCGGACAAACAGCGACTTCCGTAGATCCTCGAATGATTTTTAAGACTGCCTTGGAGTTTTCCGCTGTAGCGATTATATTGGTCCACAATCACCCTAGTGGAAAGTTAACTCCTAGTCGGGCTGATTTACAAATCACCTCAAAGCTTTGTGAAGCGGGTAAGGTTTTGGATATTAAAGTGCTAGATCATATCATTATTACTGAAAAAGACTATTATAGTTTTTGTGATCACGGGAACCTATAACCTAAATGTATACATGACCCTATTAATATATAGTCCTAAAATAAGTGAGAGATTAAAATATATATGTAAGCAACTATTCGACAGAATGCTTGGTGTTAATATTGATATTACCTCTACAATAGAGCAGTTTATAGCTCATAAAGATGCCAAAATTAGTTATGCTACACAGCCTTTAAGTAATGAATTTTTTATTCCTTCGAATATATTACTTTTCGAAAAATCGATTCACTTTCAGGATATTGATATAAAAAAATGGAAGGGGTTACCTTGTTTCTTTTATTCAGAGCACGAAAACGCGAGTATTCCTTTTGATATCTTTGCTTCTAGTTTTTATTTAATAACACGCTACGAGGAGTATCTTTGTCAACAGTATGATAGCTTAGGGAGGTTTGAGGCAGAAAGTAGTTTAGCATATCAAAATAAATTTTTACATCTTCCTCTTATTGATCTTTGGCTAATTGAGCTTAAAAAATCATTACAAGATCGTTTTCCAAAACTTCAATTTAAAGAGAATGAAATCCAAAAAAAGTTCATCTTTGTGATTGATGAAGCCTTCACTTTTAAAAGCAAAGGATGGTTTCGAAGTATAGAAGAAACTATCATAGACCTTTTTCAAATCAATCCTTTACGTATATATGAAAGATTTAAATCACTAACTAGTGTACGTAAAGACCCTTATAATACCTTCACGTATATTATAAACAGAACCCGAAATACTAAAGCTGTGTGCCATATGTTTTTTGGGTTAGGTAATTACTCTATACATGAGAAAAGTATAAGTCATCATAGTAATGATTATCAAAAATTAATTAAATCGATGGCTGATTATTTTAAGATAGGGCTACGTTTATCTTATGATGCTCAAAAAAATAAGAGTCTGTTTTTAAAAGAAAAGAAACGATTTGAATCAATTACACATAGAAATTTTTCAAGAAATTTTTTCCAATACACACATCTGAATTTACCGTATAATTACCGTAAACTGATAGACCAAGATGTAAGTAAAGATTTTTCTATGGGCTATAAAAACTACATCGGATTTAGGGCTAGTACTTCTAATAGCTTTTTATTTTATGATTTAAATTACGAGATACAAACTCCATTAGAAATTACTCCTTTTTGTATATCACACGAAGCATTGGGTAGCTATTCTAACAAGATAAAAGTTACTGAAAATATTAATAGTGTATTTGAGAGTATTCAAAGTACAAAAGGTACTTTGAATACCCATCTTAGCAATAAAATATTTAAGGAATCATCTGGAGATGTAAATTTTTGGAAAGATATTTTCAATTATTTATTACAACTCTAAATTTAATAGCTATAATTAATTACTCAGTTTCGTTACGGTATAATGTAAAGTGTCCTGTATATTCTCGCCCTTTGTCATCATTTAACCTAATGTGATACCAGTAGTCTCCTGTTGGCATCTGTTCTCCTTTATAGGTTCCATCCCAACCTTCTCCTGCATTTCTATCCTGAATACCAGTGTACTCTTTAATTAACCTTCCGTAACGGTCAAAAATCATCACTTCAATATCTTGAAAACTCACGAAAGGATCACCATTATCGGATTTTAAATTATCAGGATACCAGTGATCTGGAATAGTTAATCCTGTGTCTCCTGGTGAGAATACATTTGGAATTTCAATATCAATATATTTAATGTAAAGATTTTCTATAGTACGAGAGCACCCTTCTTCGCTGGTTGCAGTTATACTATAATAACCTTCCTTAGTAATAGTAAATTGCTTATCAGTAACTATTATAGATTCTGAAGTTTCTTCGTAAACAATGTCATAAGTATAGCTGTCAGCTAGTTGTTCGTCAACCATTGTGATTTCATACATGTTTACATCAATTACTTCGAAAGGATATTGTGATCCAGCTTCTACAGTGTTAAGTTGAGTCATAAACTCAGGACTTTGATAAATGTTAAAAGTTACTGGGTCAGAAGTACTACTCTCACAACCTGTTAATGGGTTGTAAGAGGTTACATAGTATGTGTAAGTACCTACATCGGTAACTCCTGGGGTAAAATCTACGCCTTCATCTTCATAATTCTGATTCTGAATATTTGTTTGAGTAGTATACCAACGCGGAATATCTGAGTTTAAAACTGTAGCTGTAAGTACCACTTCCTCACCTTCCTCAAATTCTAAAGAACAATAATCACGTACTGATGCTACTGGAGGAGTAGGTAGTGGGTTTACTATAATTTCAATCTGGGATATTGCACTCGGACAATTATTGGTGTCCGTTTGATTTACGTAGTAGGTCGTAGTACCTA
>CAYYNF010000107.1:0-4219 GCA_964472695.1 uncultured Flavobacteriaceae bacterium | reverse complement strand
TAGTTTACATAATTTGTAATAAGATCAGCACTCACATCTTCATTATGACAGAATGTTATTGGAGATATTGTAGGAGCATTTGGTAAAGCATTAACTGTTATATCAGCAGTCTTTACTGAACCATAAACATCCTCATAAGTGATCGTAATTGTACGTGACAAAGTACCTATTGGTAAAGTTCCTGCGGTAATTTCGTAATTTCCAGAAGTAGCATTCAAACTAACATTTAACAAAGTGCTATGAGAGGCAGGAATAGTAAATGGATTTGAAGTTGCTGGAGTTCCTGTGTAAACAAGTTCTTTTGTTTCTCCTTCACATAAGGCAATATTATCAATAGTAGAATTTCCTACAATAGTAATTGTAGCAGTAGTAGGGCAACTCTCTGCATTTGTAAAGGTAACTGTTACCTCTCCTTCACTAGTACCTGTAATTTGAACAGGGGAAACACTTGTATCTAATGTCGCTGTACCAGTACCATTTATATCCGTACCATTAGCTACACTTATACTTCCCATTGTTCCTGTATAACTTAAATCCGTAGGAACTCCGGTAACTATAGTATCATTATTAATCGTAGGTAAATCTTCAATTGTAAGAAGCACACTATTAGATAGTTCATTTTTACAAATTAAATTATCATGAGAGACCTCAACATAAAAAGAAGCTCCATTTGTATATTCAGTAGTTCCATTCACTATAGTAAGTGTATTCGTATTTGCACCATTATTTACTGTAGCTGTAATTGGCACTGCTGTAGCTGTACTAGTCGCTTTATAATACCACTGATAGTTTAGTGTGGTAGGTGTTGTGCTATCAATAGTTCCTGTGTAATCTGCTGTAAAAACAGCATCATCTTCATCACAGATCCTAACATTTAGTAATGGACTTGCTTGTGTGATATTTATGTTTGTCACTACGTTAGATAATGAAGTAGTCGTATGATTACTACTGTACTTTGCCCCTATAACACTTCCATCAGTATTTACAGCTGGTGGTGTTCCTGTTCCAAAGTACCCATTATTGTCAATATCTGCGTTAATATCAGCATAAGCTTCATCAGCATCGGAACAACCATCATTATCTGAATCATCATCTAAATAATCAGGGGTACCATCACTATCAGTATCTGCACAAGCGATAACTGTAGAAATCGTTATTCCCTCTCGTTCAATTCCATTAGGTAATAATAAATCTGTAGCAGTAGCATTATACGTTACCTTGAAAGGGGAACTTGCTTCACTCACATCAATATAAAGTCTCCATGTGGAATCCTCAATTTGAGATAGATTGATAACAAGAGTATCTCCTGAATTGATAATTGCTCCATTTCCAAAATTAGCAATTTGGTCATTAGGATCATATAAGCGAGCAGTAGTTCCTCCTACCCAAGTAAAAATGGCATTTTTACCATCATTCTTAAAAGTACTTTTGGTATACTCAGTGTGTCCGTTACCAATAACAACAGCTTCTAAGGCTCCATTTACAGGTTCTTCGACAGTAAATATCGCTTCGGTATTAAAAACACCTACTTGGTGGTACCAGCTCGCTAAAAAGGTATTGCCTATTAATTCAGATCTATCAGCATTAATTTTTAATGAAGTATCAGATGGATCTACTATTTCTAAGTTAATCTTTGTTTCTAATTTATTATCTAGTAAATAATCTATTCCTATAGTTTTGAGTTCAAAAGCACTATTAATAACTGATGTCACTTTACATTCATCTACATCATAAATCCCGTCATTATCATCGTCAACATCACATCTGTCAGCAATACCATCGTTATCAGTATCTATAGCATCTAAAGATAAAGTCACCTCTATTTCTTCCTCACAATCTAGATTAGGATGTGATACTACCAATCTAAATACAGCATTATCTTGAATTAAAGGATCTCCTACTGATAATTCTAAGTCTCCTGTAGTGGCACTAGGATTAGTTATGGCTGTAGCTGTAGACCCAATTAAGCTATACCATTGGTAAATAGGAGTGTCTCCTGCCATAGTTGGGTAAATAGGATCTCCATTACTATCATAGCCTGTGGCTTCAAGTACATCATAAGCTCCAGATATAGTTACATTCTCGTTACTACAGAAAGTAACATTACTAGGTGCTTTTAAAGCCCTAATCATGCTAGGGATTACTACATAATCCATATCATCAGGGTTGTTGGTATATGCGTTTGCATCATTTACTTTTCCTGTAGTAGAATCTACAGTAGGTGTTCCTGTACCAAAAAGACCATTATTATCAGCATCAGCATTATCTAATGTATTACGGTAAGCTTCATCAGCATCCGAGCAACCATCATTATCCGAGTCGAGGTCTAAATAATCAGGTGTACCATCATTATCAGTATCAGCATTACAGACTATAAATGAAAAAGCGTCAATTAAGTTTCCGGTGCTTTTTTCACTTGCAAAAACAATATGAGTAGTATCTTGTCCTATAGGGATTTGAAAAGAAAACTGTTTTAATTCCCAATGACCATAAGGAGCGGTAGATGTTCCTACAACTTCCATATCATCAACATTAGCCCCCACAGGACCTTGTTTTATCGTTAATTTCTCCTCTTCTCTGTTATCACGAGCACGGTGTGCAAACTGCATAGTAATAAACAAACCTGAAGTATTTGATAATTTGTATGCCAAATTTCTTGAACTTGTAGTTGCATTTACTTCAGCGAAATAATCGCCCTCATAAGCTTGAATACCCCTCCAGAAACCCGAAGTCCAAATCTCTATGTCTTTTGTTGTATTATAAGCTAAAACATCCCATCCTGGAATAGTGTTCGTGAACAAATCTATTGTTTGATAATTACCTGTTGTAATGGTAGTACCTCCCAAGTCTTCAAACCCTCCATTTTCACCTAATGTAGTGCACTCATAAAGATTAAGAATACCATCGTTATCGGCATCTTGGTCACAAGCATCGGGTACACCATCATTGTCAGTATCAGTGGTTTCGTGTATAAGTTGTACGTCTACTTCTTCGTAACATATAATATCAGGGTGAGAAACTTTTAGCCTGAAAGTAGTTCCTGAAACATTTAAAGCATCGCCTTGTAAAAGTTCTAGATTTGAAGTAGCTGCACTTGGGTAACTAGTTTGGTTAATTAGTGATGCATTCCCAGATCCATCCACTGTATACCACTCAAAAGTTGGTGTAAGTTCAATATCATATACAGGTTCATTATCCGTATCAAAAGTAGTTGTAGAAGCTTCCCAAGCCGTATAAGTGGATTCAAAAATGACATCTGCTTTTCCGCAAGTAGTTATATCTGTAGGAATATGCTCTGCTATGATTTCTTTAGGAGTTTCGATATTTTCTAAAATAGCTTCGTTATAGGAATCATAATTAGCAGCATTCACCTTACCGTCAGCATTTACACCATCAGTAGCATTAGGGCTAGCTGAATTATAGACCGCTACAACTCCTCCATAGGTGCCATCTCCATTACTATCAGCGATAGGGTTAGCATAAGCTTCATTCGCATCAGGGCAACCGTCATTATCAGAATCTATATCCTTGTGGTTAGGGATACCATCACCATCCGTATCTTTAAAAGAATCTTCACAAGAAGTAAATGAAAAGGCATCAATTAGATTACCGATTACAACATTATCAGAACCTGTACTTTTTAGGTGTATTTCTGTTCTATCTTGTCCTACAGGAATATTTATATCTACGGTATTATATTGCCACCTCCCAAAAGGTGCTGTAAAAGTTGCTATTTGCTGATAAGGTCCACCAGGTATTGGAGGGGTTACACTATAATCTCCCGCGGGTCCTTGTTCTATTACAATTTTATCTGTTCTAATTGAAGAACGTGCTGAATGTGCGAAACTAATAGTCAATTGCACTCCTGAAGTTCCTGTAATAATTTGAAATAACGAAGCCTCTTGTGAGGCATTTACTTCAGCGAAGTTACTTCCTTCATAAGCTGAAACAGGAATTCCTATAGCTCCTGATTGCCATATTTCAATTAGATTATTACTTGCACTAGTTCTCCAATTAGGTACATGTGATTGTTGAAAGGTACCAGTTTTTGCAGTAGGAGAAATTGTAACATTTAACTTTTCAAACCCACCATTACCCCCAAAAGAAGGACACTCTAGGGCATCTAAAATTCCATCGTTATCGTCATCTGAATCTAAGGTGTCAATAATTCCATCATTGTCAGCATCAATATCACAACTTAACTGGATGTCATCAATAC
>CAYYNF010000106.1:0-7817 GCA_964472695.1 uncultured Flavobacteriaceae bacterium | reverse complement strand
CAAAACTATCGGACGTTTCCATTTAGAAGGTTTACCACCAGCACAAAGAGGAACTCCTCAAATTGAAGTAACTTTTGATATTGATGCTAATGGTATTATCAAAGTTTCAGCTACTGATAAAGCTACAGGGAAATCTCAAGATATTCGTATCGAAGCATCTTCAGGATTAACTGAGGAAGAAATCCAGAAGATGAAGCAAGAAGCTGAGGCTAATGCTGAAGCGGATAAAGCAGCTGCTGAAAATGCACAGAAATTAAACGAAGCTGATTCAATGATTTTCCAAACAGAAAAGCAATTGAAAGAGTTTGGTGATAAAATTTCTGAGGCAAACAAAAAGCCAGTTGAAGAAGCTTTAGAAGAGTTAAAGAAAGCTTATGAAACTAAAGACTTAGCAGTTATTACTCCAGCTTTAGATAAAATGAACGAAGCTTGGAAAAGTGCTTCTGAAGAAATGTATAAAGCTCAGGCTGAAGCACAACAGCAAGGTGCTCCTACTGGAAACCCACAAGGAGAACAAGCTGCTAATGATGAAGTAGATAATGTTGAGGATGTTGACTTCGAAGAGGTTAAATAATCAGTAATTATTGCATATAATTTAAGTTTTAAAAGTTCTAAACTATCTAGTATAGTTTGGAACTTTTTTCTTTTGAAAAGGTTTCAGTTTTAGAGCTAATACCAATCTAAGTTAGCATCTCATTAATTTTACAGCTTAAAAGAAAGAAATTTTAGGCATAGCCTTAGCTACGGTTCAAATTTATTTTGCACTAGACAGGAAAAAGAAACGACTTATATGCGTCATGATATTTTTCAATAGGTATAACTTTATAGGGGAATTATACCGCTAATTAGTCGATTTTTACTTGTAAATACTATGATTTCAACCAAAATATTTTATTAAATTTACCCGTGTTAAAACAGAATTATGTCAACCGCAAAAAAAGAATATAAGAGAGTCACTGTAAAGAGTCTAGTAGAGATGAAGAGTAATAATGAGAAAATCTCTATGCTCACAGCTTATGATTATACTATGGCACAAATTGTTGATAGAGCAGGGATTGACGTGTTATTAGTAGGAGATTCAGCTTCCAATGTTATGGCGGGACACGAAACTACTTTACCTATTACTTTAGATCAAATGATTTATCATGCCTCTTCTGTAGTAAGAGGTACAGAACGTGCATTGGTAGTAGTAGACTTACCTTTTGGGAGTTATCAAAGTGATCCAAAAGAAGCTTTACGATCTGCAATTCGTATAATGAAAGAATCAGGAGGTCATTCAGTTAAGTTAGAAGGAGGACGAGAAATTAAAGATTCTATCAAACGCATTCTAGCAGCGGGTATTCCTGTTATGGGACATTTAGGTTTAACACCTCAGTCCATCTATAAATTCGGAACATATACAGTAAGAGCTAGAGAAGAAGAGGAAGCTCGTAAGTTACTTGATGATGCATTGTTTTTAGAAAGAGCAGGGTGTTTTGCTATTGTACTTGAAAAAATTCCAGCTTCTTTAGCAAAAAGAGTAGCTGATCAGATAAGTATTCCTGTTATTGGTATTGGTGCAGGTAACGGTGTAGATGGTCAAGTATTGGTTGTTAATGATATGTTAGGTATGACAAACGAATTTAATCCACGTTTTTTAAGAAGATACCTTAACTTAAATGAAATGATTTCAGAGGCTGTAGGTCAGTATGTAGAGGATGTGAAGTCACTAGACTTCCCTAATGAAACTGAACAGTATTAGTATTACTTTAATCACGAGTGTATAATATTCATAAAAAAGCAGATATAAAGGGACACCTTATATCTGCTTTCTTGTTTTAAAGCACTTCTATTTCGACTTTAAAACCTTCATTATTACGAATATTAAATACTGTTTGGTCTTCGAATAGTAAATACTGCCCTTTGATACCTATTAATTTTCCAGTATAGCTAGGCGTTTTTTCGAGATTAAGTGTTTTTACTTTTTCGTTATATTGTAATACGGGAAATGTTAGATCTATAGGTTCATCATCCATAGATATATATTCTTTCACTTCCTCAGGAAGATGAGCTATTAATTCCTTTTTTACATTTTGTAAATTAGCTTCTTCATACTGATTAGTAAGCATTTTACGCCAATTTGTCTTATCAGCTACAAAAGATTTTAAGGCCACTTCAGCAATTCCTGCTAAATATCTATTGGGTACCTCTAAAACTACTAGAGCTTGGTGTGCTCCTTGGTCTATCCATCGGGTAGGCAGTTGTGTTTTTCTAGTTACACCTACTTTTACATTACTTGAATTGGCTAAATATACAATATGAGGTTGAATTTGAGCTTCTTGTTCGTATGTCAAATCACGGTCTTCAATACCTAAATGAGCTTTGCTGAGTTCAGGTCGCATTACCCAATCTCCAGTTTGTGGCTGTTTATAGAAATCATCGTAGCAGTACCCTTGGCGAAATATCTTCTTATCAGTTCCGCAAGCTAAACATTCGTAACCTTGAAAGGTAATTTGTATCTTCTTGTTTAGTAATTGGTTTAGGTTAATGAATTGATTTTTAAAAAGTAAGAAGTATGTAATAGGAGAGGTGCTTTCAGCCTTCATTTTACGTAGTACACCGTTATATTTCATTTATATGATTTTTTTAATTATGATTTTCGTTATTTTGTGAAACAAAAGTTGAACAAGGAATAAAGATACGTAATTTAATATGCCTACACCTATTATAAATTCTGTAGCAAGTTGGTTTCTGAAAAAAAGAATACATCAGATGGAGTTATTCTATAAATATCCTAGTGATGTGCAGTATGAACTTCTGATGAATTTGTTAAATACAGCAAAACATACTCATATAGGTTCTTTATACGAATTCAATACTATATCGAATTATTATCAGTTTGCTTCACGTGTACCTTTATCTACTTATGAGGATCAAGAAAATCTGATTACTCGTTGTCGAAAAGGAGAGAATAATTTGTTTTGGCCTACACCTATTAAATGGTTTGCAAAGTCTAGTGGAACTACTAATGCTAAAAGTAAGTTTATCCCTGTTAGTCAGGCTTCACTGTTAGATTGTCATTATAAGGCAAGTAAGGATTTACTGTGTTTATATTTCAATAATAACCCTGATTCTAAATTATTAGCAGGAAAGAGCTTGAGACTTGGAGGGAGTAAGCAGTTACATAAGCATAATAATACCTACTTTGGGGATTTGTCGGCAATTCTTATTGATAATATGCCTTTTTGGGCTGATAAAAGTTCTACTCCATCAAGTAAGGTGTCTTTAATGTCGAATTGGGAAGAGAAAACAGATGCGATCATACAAGAAACATTGTCTCAGAATGTAACTAGTCTTGCAGGTGTTCCCTCTTGGATGTTAGTGTTATTGAATAAAATAATAGATCAAAATCATATTACTAACTTATCAGAAATATGGCCTAATTTAGAGGTGTATTTTCATGGAGGAGTAAGTTTTTCTCCATACCGTGAGCAGTATAAGCAAATTTTGCCATCAACTGCTCAGTTTTATGAGGTGTATAATGCTTCGGAAGGTTTCTTTGCCTTACAAGATCAAAATAACAGTGATGAGCTATTATTGATGTTGGATTATGGGATCTTTTATGAATTTATAGAAATGACTAGTTTTCATACTGATAATCCAAAAGTAGTACCCCTTAGTGAAGTAGAAAAAGATATTAACTATGCTATTGTTATTACTACTAATGCTGGTTTATGGCGTTATATTATAGGAGATACTTGTAGATTTACAAGTACTAGCCCTTATCGTATTAAGATTACAGGGCGTACCAAGCATTTCATTAACGTCTTTGGTGAAGAGTTAATTATTGAAAATGCAGAGGATGCATTAAAAAAAGTATGTGCGGAAATGAATTGTGAGGTAAAAGATTATACGGTAGCTCCTATTTTTATGAGTAGTGATACTAAAAAAGGTGCTCATGAATGGGTTATTGAATTTGGGCGTAGACCCGAAAATATGGAGGCTTTTCGTATACTATTGGATCACGAAATACAGCAGCTTAATAGTGATTATGAAGCAAAACGTCATCACAATACAACATTGACTTTACTAGAAATTAATGTTGCACCAGAAGGTTTATTTTATAATTGGTTGAAGAGTAAAGGGAAATTAGGAGGGCAACATAAGATACCTAGGTTGTCGAACACCCGAGTTTATTTGGAAGAACTTAAGAGACTAGAGGTAGGTGCTGAGAGTTTTGTAGTTTAGTTAGTGGTTATAAAATATTGTTTTTTTAGAGGTGGATTTTATGTGTTTGCCTTAATTAAATAATAGCTCTTTATCCTTTTTTTTGTAAAAATATTTACTAGTTTACAGAGTATCATTGAAATAAAGGTAAGAAATCTTACTGTTTTTTTTGAGAAACATTTTTTTTTTTTTTTAGATTTGCCACCCTAAAAATAAATTACATAAAAAAATGGAAAACGAAGAACAATTACAAGGGTTCACAACTGCTGTTGCACCAGCTAGAACTACTACTAGAAGAGAAAAACCTGTTTATTTAATATCTACCAATAGTGAAGAGCGTTCTGAAAATCGTGTTCACAAATATCTTAGACGAAAACTTAAGAATATTACAAATAGACCAGGCCAAGTTATGGCTAAAGAAACACGTGATGCAAGTCTTGCTACTGCTGGTACTGGGGCTCTGTTAATAATTGGAGGAGGAACTTCAGTGGTTGCAGCACCTGTTCTTGTCCCAGTTGGACTCTACATGGTGGGTATTGGTGGAACAGCTGCCTTATTTGCTAATGGGGCTAAGGAAGCACTTCATGATGATGATCAAAAGCATGCTCAAAAAGATCCAGAACAAGCAATACCATATGGTAAACGTATTAAGTGTGGGTTTGTAGATAAAGAAGGGGAATATCATCGTGTTAAGATTGGAATGTCTGAACTTATAGAAAAAGCTCGTACAGTTGGTACATTCAATGAACAAGGTGTCTATACTGTACCAGTAACATCTCAATCAGATCAAGAAGTTGAGTTTAAGTTTACGCTTACTAAAGATGGGTCTGTTAAATTTGAAAAAGAGACTATTGATAGAATGAGAACTGATTTTAAAGAACAGCAGAGGTATAAGGATGAGAGAGAACGATTAGAATTAGAAGTAGATGAGGAAAGACCAAAGACGATCACTGTATTACTTGATTCTAATGTACCACAAGAAGCTTATATAAAGTTATTAAGTAAACTTCCAAGTGAATTACGCACATCAAATCCTACGCAACAAGATTTACAGGCAAATGGAATAGCAAATTTCAGACCAGAAAGACAAGGTAATGATTTAGGCAGTATGCTTGTTCCAATAGAAAGGTCTCAGGAAGAACAAGCATTTACAATAGAGGCTTCTGTTCAAGGTGTAGACTTTGCTTCACAATTTAATGTAAGAGTACTAGATTATGATGAAGAGACTGAAGAGGTAAAATCTTTTGAAATTGAAAATCATAATAATCAGAAAGTTGTTGTTGGTCAAGAAGAATTACAAGAATTTAGAAATGGATCTAAGTCAGTGTTAGAGATTGCAGATGATCAACATACATTGTTACAGATAAAACTGAACCCAAGTGCTTTAGATAAACTTTTTAAAAAGCAGCTTGAACAAAATAGAAGACAGGAACAATCTAGAAGCATTTCTGCTAGAAAAGGAGCGAGAGTATCGCTTTAATAAAAGCTTCTAGTTCTTAAGTCTCAACATTCTTTTTTACAGAATATACAGATCTAAAAAATAAGGTAGTAGTTTTAAACTACTACCTTATTTTTTATTAGATATATTACTTTGTATTTCAATTGGTATTATTAGGGATTTCGCGCTAGATTAAGTTTGGTCTACTACTATTAACTATCAGGTAGAATAATTTGTGTATTCTTTTGAAATGTGTACCTAAGCAATGCGACATAAAAAAACCTCTTTTAATTACTAAAAGAGGTTTTGTGCTATTTATAGAAATTTTTCTAGATAGAAAGCCCTTTATTTTTCCCTCTTGAAGGGGTAACTGAAGCAGCAGCTTGAGCAGTAGCTGCTGCTATAGTTCTCAGGATTTGAGTATCTTTCATTTTTTCATTTTTGAAACAGTCTACAAGCTCCCCTAAGGTCATATTATAACTTTTTCTAAAACACACTAAATGCTCTAGTACATCATCGTGTTCCTCGTTAGGAATACCATATAGGTTTTTTAACAATGAGTATAATTGTTCTTTTTTCGTACGAATCTCGGGGATAGGACTTGTTTTGATAGCATTTAATAGAACCCTTAGATTAGCACTTTCAAATTTCTGATCTTTTACATCGATTATTTCTGACGCATTAAGCTTATCTAAAAGTTTTTTAGCTTTACTAAGTTCACGGTTAGTGTATTGAGCGTACATGTGAGGTGTTTCTGTAACTTGATCCGAAGAACGGTCTTCTTTTTGTTTATTAGGCATAACTTTTTTTCGCGCAAAAGTACAATATTATCATTAATTATATGTCTATTATCTAAAAATCAATTTGTTAAAATTAACAAAAGGTAGTGTTGTTTAATTCGATGTATTGGGTGTGGGTAGTTTCTTTAGTCTTATGGGTGTATTTATATTGAGTCTCAATATATATCTTTATTTTTGTGTTGTTAAGTAAAATGTTTTGTATTGAAATCACACTCTACACCTAATAATCTCGAAGTAATTTACGAGGATAATCATATTATTGCCATAAACAAAAAGGCAGGAGACATTGTGCAAGGGGATAAGACAGGTGATACCCCGTTATCGGATGTGGTAAAGCAATATATCGCTAAAAAATACAATAAGCCAGGGGCTGTGTTTTTAGGTGTAGTCCATAGGTTAGATCGACCGACTACTGGTGTAGTGATATTTGCCCGTACAAGTAAGGCATTATCTCGATTAAATAAAGCTTTTGCTGACAAAGAAACTCAGAAAACTTATTGGGCTATGGTGACTCCAACTCCAACTAAAAAAGAAGCAGCGTTAGTTCATTATCTTAAGCGTAATACCAAACAGAATAAATCCTATGCACATGATAAGCCTGTAACTGAATCTAAGAAGGCACTATTGTCATATAGTGTAATAAAACAGTTACAACATTTTTCGTTGTTAGAAATTGACCTAATGACAGGGCGACATCACCAAATTAGAGCACAATTAGCCAAAATAGGTTGTAGTATAAAAGGTGATTTAAAGTATGGAGCAAAACGAAGTAATCCTAATGGGGGAATACATCTTCATGCACGTAAGCTTGTACTTACACACCCTGTACAAAAAGTTCCATTAACTATTGTTGCTCCGGTTCCTAATGATGATGGACTTTGGAGGGCTGTTGAGGTATGATTTGTATATTGGATATAATGTTTTATGCTATTCTATTTCGGATAATTTCTGCGATAGGTTTATCATAAATATTACTTTCTAACCAAGATAGAATGTCGAGGTATAGGAAGGCTCTTTTTTCGTAAGGGTGGTCTTCATACTTCTTAAGACGGTCATATAGTTTTTTGAACTCGATCTTTATATTTAAAGGGGTTATGTTCTGTAGGTTTTTCAGAAATTTAATCATTTCACGTTGTACCTCATAAAGGTCGTCCATTTTTAGTAAAAACTTATAAGTATCTCGTAATTGTGTGTCAAGATGTAGATCAATACTTGCTTCGTAGTGAGCTACTAAGTTAAGTACCCTCGCAAAACACATTAGATCCTGACGTACTTTTAGCGATTTATTAGAGATAATTTTCTGAAGATATAAGATGCAATTTTTATGATCTTCTAGACCGAAATATAAACACGCTATTTTATAATAAAAGACC
>CAYYNF010000105.1:0-7819 GCA_964472695.1 uncultured Flavobacteriaceae bacterium | reverse complement strand
CTTGTGAGTGTTTTTTAGATGGTTATAAAATGTTGTATCTACACCAAAAGATATCATTAATAGGATTTAGTCATTTTAGAGCTTACACAAATGATAAAATCAGCCTTGCCATAGTGTTCCTTATCTAGTTTGTCTATGGAATCTTGTTCAATAGTTGTTATGTTAATAATATCTATATAAGGGTTGTACCTGTTTAAGTACCAGTTAATCCCTTCTTTGTATTCCGAATGGTAGCTTCCATTTATGTGAAATATTAAGTTCCCTGATCGAGAATTCTGATCAATAAAGTGTGCCATAGTAGCATCTTTCAGAGCCTGTGCCTTTATAGTATTTAATGTGCCATGATCTCCTGACATTGTTAATATTTTTTGATACTGAGGTAAGCTCTCGTCAAAGGGGATAGGTAGTCTTGGTAGATACATTTTTTCTTCTTCAACAAGATCTAGAATAGGGTCAAAGCCTTCATGAAAAACTAATGAAGAAATATCCTTAGCAGTATTAGTTGCTATAAAAGGGATTTGGTGTTTTTGGGCATAATTCAACAGGGGTTTATAATCGGTTTTGTAATTTTCCCATAAGGAAATTGAAGACTCTAAACCTTCTATTGTTAATTTATCTTCCAGATAAGCGTCGATAACAGGTTGTGTTTTTGCCTCGAATACTTCTGTTGCTACTTGTACTTCCTTTCCTTTATGAATGTCCTCTATTAAACTTAATGATAACCAGTGGCATATTGGGTTGTTGTGTAATTCTCCAAAAAGAACGACATCAGTTTTCTCAAGTTGCTTAAGCATTTTACCGTAACTAGTTTTTGCTCCCCTAGCCGTGAAAATCTTGTAGGGTGATTTATGCTGGGCTTGAGATACTAATGTAAAAGAAAAAAATAGTAACAGGATGTAAGTTTGTTTCATGTAATTCCTGATTTTATTTAAGTCTTAGGGTTACTGCATTCTTATGAGCTTGTAAACCTTCTGCTTCTGCCATGAGTTCGATGGCTGGACCAATATTTTGAATACCTTGTTCGGTAATTTTCTGAAAGGTCATACTTTTCATGAAAGTGTCTAAATTCACTCCGCTATAATTTTTTGCGTAACCATTAGTAGGTAAAGTATGATTAGTTCCCGAGGCATAATCACCTGCACTTTCGGGAGTATAATTTCCTATAAATACTGAACCAGCATTATCTATGTTTTTTACATAGAAGTCTTCATCATTAACACATACTATAAAATGCTCAGGACCATATTCGTTAATTAACTCTAAAGCAAGTTTGTCATTTTCTACGTAAATAGACTTCGAATTTTCTATGGCTTTAATAGCAATTTCTTTCCTTGGTAAATCCTCCAGTTGTGATACGACTTCTTTTTCAACAGCATCAATTAAATTTTTAGACGTTGATACTAAAATCACTTGACTATCAACTCCGTGTTCTGCTTGACTTAGCAAGTCTGAGGCTACATAAGCAGCGTTTGCAGTATCATCGGCTACTACTAATAGTTCGCTAGGTCCTGCAGGCATATCAATCGCTACACCAAATTTAGTAGAAAGTTGTTTGGCTACAGTTACGTATTGATTACCTGGGCCAAAAATCTTATATACACTAGGTATACTTTCTGTTCCAAAAGTCATCGCTGCTACCGCTTGAATACCGCCAACTTTGCAAATTTTTGTTACACCACAAAGTTGTGCTGTATATAAGATAGCGGGATCAATCTTTCCTTTGCTATTAGGTGGTGAGCATAATACAATCTCCTTGCATCCCGCAATTTTAGCAGGAATTACAAGCATTAAAATCGTAGAGAATAAAGGTGCTGTACCCCCCGGTATATAAAGCCCTACCTTTTGGATAGGACGTTTCTCTTGCCAGCACAATACCCCCTCAGTAGTTTCTACACTTACAGGTGCTGTCTTTTGTGCTTTATGAAAGGTCTCAATATTTGATTTTGCCAGTTGAATAGCTTCTTTTAAATCCTGAGCAACTAAACTATTTGCCTCTTCGATTTCTTGAGTTGTAACAGTGATTTGTGGCAAATTTACCTTGTCAAACTTTTCAGTATAAGCTAGTACTGCTTCGTCACCTTTCTGTTGCACTTCTTTAAATACTTCTAAAACGGTACTTTCTATATCGTCAACAGTTTTAGTAGGTCTTTTCAAAATTTGATTCCAAGTTTCAGCACTTGGGCTATATATCTTCTTCATTTTATTTGCTATTGAAATACGATCAATTTATACCAATTAAATTGATTAAAAATGTGGGTATATGAATTTGTGTTATTAATCAGTTATTCGGGATAGAAGCGACAGTTTAAAATACCATTTTCTCTATTGGATTAACTAATATTCCTTCAGCACCAGCAGCTTTAAGTTCGTCGATAATCTCCCAAAATTTATTTTTTTGGATAACCGTATGTACACTACTCCAGCCTTCTTGTGCCAGTGGTAAAATGGTAGGGCTTTTCATACCCGGAAGAATATTTACAATTTCATCAATTTTATCATTTGGTGCATTTAATAAGATGTATTTAAAGTTACGAGCTCTAAGTACTGACTGAATTCTGAACTGTAATTTTTTAAGTATTTGTTTAGTCTCGTCGGACATTTTTGGAGAAATTGCCAGTACAGCTTCAGAGGTAAGCATTACTTCAGCTTCTTTAAGGTTGTTTTTGAACAAGGTACTCCCACTAGATACAATATCGCAAATAGCATCAGCTAAACCAATATTAGGTGCTATTTCTACAGAACCAGATATTTGATGGATCTCATAATTAATGCCCTTACCTTCCATATATTTGTGTACAGTATTAGGGTAGGAGGTTGCAATTTTTTTTCCATCTAAATCCTGAATCGAGCTGTATTCAAAATCTTTAGGTACTGCTAAAGAGACTTTACATTTTGAAAAATTAAGACGTTCCACAATTTCGATATCTTGTCCTTTTTCAATCAGTAAGTTTTCGCCTAATATAGCAATATCAACCACACCGTCACGTAGGTACTGAGGAATGTCTCCATTACGTAAAAACATTACTTCCATCGGGAAGTTACGGGTTTCTGCTTTTAGTTGATCTTTTCCATTTTCGATAGAAATTCCACAGTCTTTTAAAATTTTAACTGAGTCTTCATTCAATCTCCCGCTCTTTTGAATTGCAATTCTAATTTTGTTCATTTGATTAATTTTTTTAAAACAAAAAACCCACTTGATATTTCAAGTGGGTTGTGATTTATATGATGAATAAGCATAACATTCCAACACACTTTTAAGCGTTTGATAAATGGAAATGATGAGTGCTCTTTAAAATCATTATTATATATTTTATGCAAAAAAAAGAATTTTTTGTCTGCAAATCAAATTTTATAACAATAATTTTATAACAACTCTTTATCTACTCATTGCAGGTTTTCTAGCGACACTTTGTCTAGCTGTAGCAACTTGTGCTGCCTGCTGACGCTGTGCAAGTTGCTTTTGAACAAATTTATCTAAGGCATTCATGTTTACTTTTAGTTCCGCTATTACACGATCTCCATCTTTAATCTCTACAGAGTGCTTAGTTCCTTTTCTAAAAGTTAAAAAATGAGACAACATTTAAAAGAGGTATAAAAGCTAAGAGAAAAAAGGCTAGATGGGATTATAACTACTTGATGACTGTGTTAAACTCTTAATTTTTATGCGATTGCCATATAAGGAAGAGTTTTTTTGCGGTGTCGTAACTACAAAATAACAGTCCTTTCTCTATTTACACAACTAAATTATTTAACTTACGGAGTATTGTTCTGTTCATGTTCTTAAGTTTAGCCTTATTAAAATAAGGTAATAGAGTTCGTTAATTTGTAAAGTCTTTCCATACTAAAAAATAGACTTCAACAAATTGTTATTCTAGTGAAACTAGTGTAAATTTGCGAGCTCAAATAAGCTTTTCTTTAGCTAGCTATATAATCCGATGAGGTCTTTTTGTAGTCAGTCAATTGCTTAGAGGATAACCGCTTATTTTACGTAAAATATACCACCGATGAATATTGTAGAAAAACATAATGATCTTATAAAAATTGCAGCAGATTACGGTACACCTGCTTATATTTATGATGAGTCTGTAATTATTGATAATTGTAAAAACTTGTTAAGCATGCCTAATGCTTTTGGGTTAAATGTGCGTTTTGCGATGAAGGCGAATTCATCAAAAGCAATATTGCAATTGATTGTTCAGAATGGTTTAGAGATTGATGCAAGCTCATTAAATGAAGCCCGAAGAGCAGTATTAGCTGGGATTCCTGCTTCAAAAATAATGCTAACTACACAGGAGCTTCCTACGGGAGTAGATCATACTGATCTTCAGAGTCTAATTTTAGATGGGATGAAGTATAATGTGTGTTCTATAAGACAATTTGAAGCTGTAAAGGAATTTGCAAAAGCGAATGACGTAAAGTTATCAGTACGTATTCACCCAGGAAAAGGTTCTGGAGAATCTGCTTCTCGAAATACAGGGGATAAATATTCTTGTTTTGGGGTACACCTTGAAAATCTTCCGCACATTTTGGAGGAGAGCGAACGTATAGGGGTTATTTTCGATACGGTACATGTGCATATTGGTTCAGGAGGAAATCCTCAGGATTGGAAAGAGAATATTGAAAGAGAACTTGGTTTTGTAAGAGACTTTTTCCCTTATGCTGTTAAAGCAAGTTTCGGAGGAGGACTTAAAGTAGGGCGTATGCCAGGCGAAGAAGATGCTGATGTAGCAGAACTCGGGCGTTATGCTAAAGAAATGGTGCAGAAGTTTTACGAAGAAACAGGTCGTAAGTTAATTACTGAAATAGAACCAGGTACTTTTGTAATGGCAAAAGCAGGTTTATTACTTACCAAAGTAATCGATAAAAAATCGACAGGAAAAGACGGTTTTGAATTTATCATTACTGATGGAGGAATGGAAACCAATTCAAGACCATTATTGTATGGATCAGAACACCCTTTCCATATTTTTTCAAAAGAAGGAGAGCTAATTTCTACAGAGGAGAACGTAACAAGTTACGATGATGTAAGTGAGCGTGTGATTGTAGGAAGATGTTGTGAAACAGGTGATGCACAGTGTTTAGATGAAAATGGCAAAATCAAACCAAGAAATATGGGGAACCCTGATATAGGTGACTTTATTGCTATTGGAGGTTGTGGAGCTTATTCGCCAGCATTATCTCCAAACAATTACAATTCACACGTGTCTCCATCTGAGGTGTTGATTCGTGCTGATAAGTCGGTAAGATTAATTCGCCAGAAACAGACACTAGAGCAAATTTTAGTGAACGAAATAGGTTTATAAATCATGTTACGTCAAATTACAAGAACATATCCCATTTCAAAAATTCAGGGTTGCGGAAATGACTTTGTGATTCTTACGGATTTCGAAGAATGTCTTACTCCTGAATTGGTTCAAAAAATTTGCAAACGTCGTTACGGAGTGGGTGCTGATGGGTTAATGACGGTATGTCATTCTCGTATTGAAGGAGCGGAAATTCGAATGAAATTTTTTAATCCTGATGGCTCTGTTGCTGAGATGTGTGGTAATGGGATTCGTTGTTTTGCAAAGTATCTTTTGGATAATAAACTTATTGATAGTTTGTCTAATGTCCCTATAGATACTGATGCAGGACTATTATTCATAGATATTACTGAAAATACGAGTAGGGAATGTTTGGTAAAAGTCAATATGGGAGTACCTCTTTTGGAGCAATCAGAACAGTGTAGTTTAGGATTGTCAGAAGGTCAAAGTTATATTACTGCTCAAATAGATGATTTCAAGTACACTTTTGTAAGTATGGGAAATCCACACGCAGTGACTTTTTCAGAAAACCCAAAGGTAGATGTGCTTGCTTATGGTGAGAAGATCGAAAAAAATGAAGTTATTTTTCCTGAACGTACCAATGTTGAGTTTGCTAAAGTAACTTCAGAATCTCATATCGAAATGCATGTGTGGGAACGAGGTGCTGGTATTACACTTGCTTGTGGTACGGGTGCTTGTGCTACTTTTGTAGCGGCATATTTAGAAGATAAAGTAGCCCCTAAAGCTACTGTAGCATTGCCAGGCGGAGACCTGTATATTGAATGGGAAGGAATAGGGAAGCCTATTTTTATGACAGGAGAAGCGGTCAACGTATTTCATATAGATGTTGAAAGTTTAGAGAAAAACATTTTACTATAAAATATTGATAAGGTTGAACTACAGGGTTCAACCTTATTTTTTTAATCAAAGTTATTATTATGAAACTAGCCTTACACAAAGCACTACTACCTATCCTATTTTTAATAGTGTTATTAGTAGTCAATATTTATGTATTCGGTGATGATGCCTTGGGAGGAAGTTGTCAGTTTGTATTGCTTATAGCAGCATTTTTTACTATGGGTATTGGTTTTCTTGAAGGGGTAGGTTTTAAGACTATTATTACCTCAGTAAAAACACAAATCGGTAATGTTAGTGAGGCACTTATTGTTTTGTTACTGGTAGGAGCACTTACAAGTTCATGGCTTAGTAGTGGGGTAATTCCTACAATGGTTTACTATGGGCTTTATACGTTACACCCTAGTTTCTTTTTAACGGCATGTGTGCTTATTTCGATCATCGTATCACTACTAACAGGAAGCTCGTGGACTACCAGTGCTACGGTAGGAGTGGCGTTAATTGGTATTGCAAAAACGTTAGGGATTAATGAAGCCATGACCGCAGGTGCGATACTTTCAGGGGCGTATTTTGGAGATAAAATTTCTCCCTTATCTGATACTACAAACCTTGCTGCTAGTATTGCAGGGGCTACTTTAGAAAATCATATAAAATATATGCTACTAACGACCTTGCCGTCTATAGGCTTGACATTAGTGATTTTTAGTGTTATTGGCTGGTCAATTTCTCCTGAAACAGATGTAATTAATAGTACGATTGCTCAAGATATTCAAGCGTCTTTTCATATCTCACCTTGGTTGTTACTAGTACCTGTTACCACGATATTATTGATTGTTAAAAAAGTACCTTCAGTATTATGTTTATTTATTGGAGCTTTAATAGGAGGTTTTACGACACTATTGGTACAGCCTGATATTATCACTTCTAGTGTATCCTTTTCAGGGAGCTTTTTACTAAAAGCTTATAAGGCTATTATTAGTATTCTTACAGAGGGGGTTACAGTAGATACCAATAACCCTTTGTTAAAAGATTTATTTCAGGCTAGTGGTATGAAGGGAATGCTTAGTACTATTTGGTTGATTATTTGTGCTATGGTATTGGGTGGAACTTTAGAGGCTATTGGGGCTTTAAAAACTATTAGCGAAAAGATTGTAGAAGTTACTAAAAATATAACGGGTTTAATGGTGAGTACTACAGCCTTGGCAATGTTTACAAACCTTACTGCAAGTGATCAGTATTTATCGATAGTAGTACCAGGTAAAATGCTAAAAAAGGCTTACCAAGATAAAGGTTTAGCACCCGAAAATTTGAGTCGTACTTTAGAAGATTCAGGAACGGCTACTTCTTCTCTTATTCCGTGGAGTACTTGTGGAGCTTTTCAGTCACAAACCCTTGGTGTCGATGTGGCTAGTTATGCTTTTTATGCATTCTTCTGCTGGCTTAGCCCTCTAGTTTCTTTAACTTTCATAGTGTTGAGAATAAAACTAAAGAAAATCGTAGCTGCCTAATTTGTTTCAATTGGTATCATCCAGGTGGTGAGGTATTTTCTGCTAGGTGAAAAAATAGATCGTAGTTGTAGCTATGATCTATTTTTTTTGATACAATTATAGGAGAAAAATCATCCGTAAGATATGCGAAATATTTATTTGTAAACCGTGTGA
>CAYYNF010000104.1:0-7820 GCA_964472695.1 uncultured Flavobacteriaceae bacterium | reverse complement strand
CATAAATTCCTTTACTGATAATTGAACTCGGTGTTTCTCCTTCTACTTTTAATCTGTTGAAATAATCATTTCCTTTATCTAAAATAGCTTTACTTAATTCTATTTTTTCTGTTAAAACATCACTGATCTGAGTTCTACTTTCGATTTCTTCTTCTATTTCTTTAGATGGATGTATTTCTGATAATCTAACTAATTCTATTATTCGCTTGTTATTTTTAGTTAGTGTAGCCTGCAGCCCTCTATTGATAGAAGTAATATCCGTATTATTGGCTGGTAAGTCATGAGCTCTATAATAATCGTTCATTTCTTGGGCTATATATGTCGTAGCATCTATCATAGGAATAGTTGCTGTTTCAGTACTATTTCCAGAAACTGATGGTATTTCCTGTCGGTTACTATTTTCGATACGTTTTTCGACACTTTCACTAACGACTTTATGTTGTTCTACTAATAACTGCTGAAGTTTGGGCGTTAACGAGTCTTTTTCGAGTTCGCTTCCTATCTCCCTAAGTTGTGCCTGAAATGCAACAAGTTCCTCTGGGGATTTATTCTCTAGATTTTCTTCTAGAATTTTTTTAATTTCAATGGATCTCTCAATCTGATTTTTTACAGCTTTGCTGTGCCTTATGTCTGATATTCGAATTTGAATTATATGAAATTCACTATAGAGTGTCTCAAGATCTCCTTTTTTTGCCTTTTCTTTAGACTTATCGTTTTTTCTTTCTCCTCTATGTATATCATCATCTAACTTCTTTAAAACTTCTGTTATATTGGTAAATCCATCAACATCTTTTATGAGATCTTCTACAACAGCTTTCGCTAGTCCTTCATTTTCCTGTTGTGCTTCCATTTTAGATATAGTCGCATCTATTTTTTCCGATATGTTTTGATCTAAGTGATCTTGTATCTTTTGAGCTATTGCACTATTTACCCTATTATCTTCGGGGTTTCTTCTGTATTCTTTTAATTTTCTTAAATTTTTTTCTCTCTCAGTAACCAATTCTTTTAGACTATATTTCTCTATACGATCAAGTTTGGTACTTATTAGTATTTTAATGTCTTTTTTTATGGTGCTTAACGCTGCTTTCTTTTCTTTTATCTGCTTGTTAATTTCTTCTAATTCTTGAGGGCTACCATCTATAGCTAGAACTTCTTTAATTGCTTCTAGGTTGGCTAATTCTCCTTTAGTGCTATTGAATTGTTCTTGTAGGTTAGTCCCTATACGCCTCTCTACATTTTCAATAACTTCTTTATGTTGTTTTACTAATAATTCTTGGAGTTTGGGAGTTAAGGATTTTATTTCGAGTTTACTTCCTATTTCTTTCAGTTGTGACTGAAATTCAATAAGTTCTTCTTGGGATTTATTTGATAAATCTTGTTCTAAAATAGCTTTAATTTCAATGGATTTCTCGATTTGCTTTCTTACGGCTGTTAGCTCCCTAATATAAGATAATCTATTTTTGATTGATTGGCGTTCACGGTTCTCTACTCTAATGTTGGTCGTTTGCTTTATATTTCCCTTTGAGGTATTGTTTTTATCTTGTAGCTTTTTTATTGTGGCATTTATTTCTTCTAAACTCTTAGCAGTATTCGTGAAATTATTAATTCCGTAATCAGTGTTTATTTCTTCAATATTACTTTCATCAAGTTCTTCTCCAAGTATAGCCTCTTCACTTTGAGATACAAATTGATCAACTTTTTCATCAATAATTTTATTTAACTCAGTTATTACTTTTTTAGCTATTGCTATGTCTATCGATTTAGTTTCGCGATTTCTTAGGCAATATTCTAAATACTCAGTATTTCTTTGTTTTGCACCAATTAATTTACTTAAACTACTTTTATCTATTTTATTAATTTGATCTTCTACACCTAATGTTATAATACGTTCTTCTATAGTGTTTAATTCAATTTTTTTATGATCAATTGTAGTTTTAATTACTTCTAGTTGATTCTGATCTTCATCAATTTCTAATATTCTTTCAACTACTTTTAAGTCTTCTAATTCTTGTGTACCTTCAGTAAATAGTCTTTTTAATGTTTCTAAGTTCGCATTTTCTATTTCTGTTGTATCTTCAGTAGTAACAGTATCAGAAGGTGTTTCGATAGAGGGTTCAGGTATTTGTTGCTCTTCAACTCTAGCCCTTTCGTACCTTAACATTGCTCTTTCTGTATGAAGCATATCACTTTCGATTACTGCTTCACCTGAACTAATCCTTCTTAAGCATCTTAGACGTGACATGCTATCCACAGATTTTATATTTTTATGCCTTGTTATAGCTTTAGCTAACTCCTCTCGATTTTCAGAGGTAACATCTACAAATGCTGATCTAGAGTAATGAAAAGTAAACCCATCTATGGACTCAGAAAGTACTTGAGATGAGTTATGTTCACTATCAACATGGGTTCTGCGATATTCTCGTTCATATTGTAAAATTCCTCCACGACCAATATTTAATGGATGTCGATGATGCTGTGTTATTGATCCTATACGTTTAGTAGCAGGGTCATGAAAATATACTGTAGGGGAGTTGTTGAGATCACCTGTGTAACCAATTATAAATTCAGGTCTATATAGATCTTCTCCATAAGTTGAAGATGATGGTGTATTTTCAGTTGTGTCTCCGTTAAAATTATCTCTACTCATACAATAAGTTTTCGTAAGTTAGTATATTATTTAGTTGTGTTTCATCAATATAGTTCTTTGTATTTTGTGAAAAATGATATTTATGTGAAGTGCTAAAAGAATTAGGTAAAATATATTGTTTGTTAAGTGGTGTTTTATTTAAGTATTACCATTCTTTAAGAGGTATCACGATTAGTAAATTCTAGTTTTATATAGGTGTTTTTCATCTGTACAATGAGAATTTTGTGCTTAATAAGAAAGGGCTTTTTTGTTGCAACAAAAAAGCCCATTATCTCTAGTTCAATTAGTATAGGTTACTATTTTATAATTTTGTGAGTTTCTATATGGTTACTCTGAGTGTGGTAAATTTTTAAGATATATAACGAGCTTTCTAGATTTGATGTGTCAATAAATTCTTGATCTTCCGATGTCTCAATTACTTTTTTTCCGAGTATATTATATAGTTGAGCAGTATATTCTAGATTGTTCGTATTTACAATACGAATTCTATTCGCATCATTAATAATAATAAGGTTTTCTTCATTAGGAGTTGAAGGTATATTGATAATAGAAAGGAGACTATCGCAATTTTCATCTATGTCATTTCCTTCAATTTCTGTTGCTAGTGGGTGTACATTAGGGTCATTGTCATCACAGTCAATGCTATTAATAAATCCATCATTATCATTGTCTATACCGCTAACTTTATCATTAGCAAACGAAGTATTCACATTCCCTACAAGGCAACGAGGAACTTGTGGAAAGGTTGAACTTATTATATAAAAATATTCAAAGGTCTCTTCACCTTGATTAGTGGTTATGGTAATATTACGTTCAACTCCATTACAAGCATCAAGATCACCAAGTCCATTTATATATTCATAGTCGTTAGTATATTTTCCTGAGTATACCCCACAAGGAGCGTCTATACCATCACCAGGTCGTTCTCCTGCTTTTAATTGATAACTTGGTTGTAAAATTTTTAATGTGCCATCACTATCAGGGCCAAATTTATATAAGATGGGAAATCCATCTGCGGCCCATCCTACAGGTATTATTTCAGTAGGTGTGTCATTATCTGTGATGCCGGGGTATTCTTGTTCTAGGTAGCTAAACATTTCCCCATGATAGTGGTATCCATGTGCTGTACTGGTATGTGCTGAGGCACAGTCAAGACTAACTTTGCTTCTACCATCACCTTGGTTGTTTGTAGGTTCAAAAACCCAGTCCCAGTTGTATTCATTCGTATCAGGATTTAAAAAAACAAAAGGTAGGGCTGGACCAGGTGCAAACATTACACCGTTAAGTGCTACACCAAAGGTAGTTGCAGGTCGACCTGTTCTACTATTAATAACACTTGTAGTTGTGTTTTGTATGCTAGGAACTTTATCCATTTCTAGAAAATGATAGCTTGGAGTAGGGGTATTAGCATTGCTGTAGCAAAAGTCATGACTAGGGAAGCTATTACTATATATTTTCCGTGTATCATCTTCAATATATTCATAATATATAGATGGTGTTGTTGATGTGTCACAACAGCCTATATTATCAAAACTAAGTGTATCTATACATGTTGTACAATCCTCACTATTGCTTTCTGTTCCATTTTGGATCTGGTCTATACATGACCAGTCATCTCGAATAGTATGTACTTCATTTTTCATCTTGGCTAGAATGTCAGCTTCTTTGTTTGTAAGAACTCCTATGAGGTTATGATTTTCTTCTATGTCATCTACAATATTGTAGAATTCGATCTCACCAAGGCTATTTTCAATAAGTTTATAAGTGTCATTACGAATAGCCCAATACTCTACGTTACCTTCAAAATCTTCTGAATATATATAGGGTCTATTTATACTATTGGCGGTTGTTAGACTTTCCTTTAAACTATAACTATTATAGATACCACCATCTAGGTCTTCACCTGCCAATTCTATGATAGTAGCATATAGGTCATTCACTTGTGTTAAGCCTGTTTCGATTTCATTTTTCCTTGTAATAGATGTACCGCTAATCATCATTGGTACACGAATTCCTCCTTCATATATAGAGGATTTACCATGTCCATCAGGAAAGTGACGCACAGCAGCGTTAGGTGTTCCGTTATCTCCTATAAATATAATTATTGTATTGTCTAGTGTATCTTGATCCATACTATCAAGTAGGTCTCCTATATAATAGTCCATTGATTCAACAGCAGCTAGGTATTTCCCTCTGTTGTTACTGACATTGGTTCTAGAATATGTTCCTGTAGGAGGTATATGAAATGGATCATGAGGGGCTATATGTGATAGCCATAAAAACCAAGGTTTAGTTTGGTTATTGATCCAATTTTTGGCTGAATCGGTAAAATATTTAGTTACATATTCAGTGATCTGGTGTGTGTCACCGTTGTTATTTAGGTGTTCCCAATCATAGTAGTCAGGTATAATTCCTTTAATCACTCCTTCGTAGTAGTCAACACCATGTTCATGAGGATGATTGGTGTTAACAGGGTTAGAGAGGTGCCATTTACCAATTACAGCTTTTGCATATTCTGTAGAAATATTGTTGTTAAAATAGTTGAATATAGATTCGTTAGATAGGTCAAGATTATCAGGAACGTGTTGTACTCCCGATTTGATGCCATTTTTTCCACTCATAATACTTCCTCGGGTTGTAGTACATTGTGGAGTAGCCCAAGTGTTCACAAAGCTAACCCCATTTTCTTTCAACATATCAAGATGAGGAGTCAAAGGTTGACTGGCTGTATCGATACCATAAGTATCCGATTGAAAAGCGTCAATACCTAAATCATCAGCTATTATAAAAAGAATATTTGGGGAATCTTGTGCTGCTAGTGAGGATATATTTAATATATATATCAGAAGTATGTATTTTGTAATTTTAATCATTTCAATAAGGTATAAGTTTAAAGTTCAATATTTAGGTAGTTATTTTTTGTGCTAGTCAGAAAATCTTTATCCGCATTACTCAATCGAACTTCTAGTATATTCATTTGCTGAGGGTTGATTTCAAAGAAGCAAGAATTACTGAACTTGATGTTACAAGCTGGTATTTTGTCTGTCAAAATTTTTAAATCTATGTAGTAATGTCCTGATTTGTGAAAACTTGTTATCAGATCTAAACTAGTGGGGGCTTCATTAATAGTGACCTGAATATGCTCTTTCAAGTATGTTTTTAAAATCTTATTCGTAGTGTCATTAGTAAGCTTTAGTTCGGGAATAGCTTTAAAAACCATTTCCTCGCCCAAGGTAGTTTTTAAATGTAGCGTTCCTTCTTGTTCAGTTAATGTGAACGAAGTAGTATCTCCTCTATGAAAATACATAGATAAAGCGAGTAGTATTTGGAAAAATAAGAACATTTCTGTAAAGATAGGTATAAGCTTTATCTATGAATATACTTAAATATATTGACAAAAACTAGCTCGATTTAATTCCTATTTTGATGATGTAAACCTATATATTTAAGTTTTCTATTTAGATATATTAGGTATTATGAAAATTCGTTCTATAAAAGATGTTGAATTATTGGATCGTAAGATTCAAGCTGAGTTAGGTATTCAGGTAAAAAAATATGCCGATGAGAATGCCGTAGATCGTTTAATTGAAATATTACTTTTTCCGAAGTTTATTGTAAAGTGGGGGATACGTCCTGTACTTATCAGTTTAGCTATTTTTATTTGTGGTTTTTATGTTTTGCATTTACCCAATGTAGAAGCGGTAATTTATTTTTTACTAGGAATTATCTTGTTCGTTGCAATAGGTGTTTTGTCTGGTGTTCTTTTTGTTTTTTATAAGTTATCTAGTGATGTTAGGTATATTTTACAGTATTCGTTAGAGGTTATGAAATCCTGTTTAGGGGATATTAAGCAAGTTAATCACGAAGTGAAAGCTCGTAAAACAAAAAAAGGGGTACTTACATTGTTATTTAAGGGAGTAATTCATATTGTAACAATTCCAACATTAGGTATTGTTATTCGTAGGAAAATTCCATTGTTCGGTAACGTGATTAATTTCCTGTTTCGAAAGATATTGACTTTAGTAACGAATACTATCCGTTTTGATGTAGAGACAGAAGAGCCCCTGGGTGTAAATACTCTTTCCAAATCTAGTCTTTTGGAATTGTATGAGAAAAGAGTAAGTCAGGTGTCAAATGATTTAGATAAGTTAATTGGAATGGTGTTTAAAACTTTAGGTTTTCCTCTGAAGTTGGTGTTAGGAATTTTATTATTTATACTATTTCTCTTTTTAAGGATTATGCATTAGTTGTAATTTGTAGGTATGTTATTCAATAGTTTAGAATTTGCTTTTTTCTTACCGATAGTATTTACATTATACTGGGCAATGCCTTACAAAAAGGAGGTATTACTATTATCAAGTTATTTCTTTTATGCTTATTGGGATTGGGAATTATTGCCCTTAATAGTAACTAGTAGTTTGGTTGATTTTAAATTATCGAATTTTATACAAAACGCTACTAGTGCTCGGAAGCGTAAATATGCGCTTTATTTGAGTGTGTTTTTTAACATAGGAATGTTAGTGTATTTTAAATACGCTAACTTTTTTATAGATTCTTTTATAAGTAGTTTTCGCTTTTTAGGTTGCCCTCTAGAGTCTTTTAGTCTATCTATTATTTTACCGATAGGAATCAGCTTCTACACATTTCAAACCCTTAGTTATACCATTGATGTGTATAAGCGTAGGATTTCTGCAACCACAGATTTGGTGGTATTTTTAGTTTTTGTGAGTTATTTTCCTCAGCTCGTTGCAGGACCTATAGAAAAAGCATCTCATTTATTACCTCAGTTTTCTAGTGCAAAGAAATTTAATAAACACCAAGCGGTAGACGGATTGAGAGAATTTTTATGGGGACTTTTTAAGAAAGTTGTTGTGGCGGATAACTGTGCCATTTTTGTGAATTATTATTATCTAAATTACATAGATTACAACGGAAAGACACTTTTACTCATAGCCTTTTTATTTAGTGTTCAGATTTATGCTGATTTTTCAGGATATTCTTCGATGGCTGTAGGGGTGTCAAAACTTTTTGGAATTCGCTTGCAAAACAATTTTAGAAGCCCTTATTTTTCTAGAAATTTATATGAATTTTGGAAAACATGGCATATTTCATTGACCACTTGGTTTCGAGATTATTTATACATCCCTTTAGGGGGAAGTCGTAAGCTTTATGT